>CANODN010000001.1 GCA_947564765.1 uncultured Roseburia sp.
ACGCTTCGAGTTCTGCCACGGAGCACTCGAACACGTTGGCAATCGTGGCTTTGTAGATGCATAAGTAACTGTATAATCATCTACGGAAACATTTTCAGTAATCTGATGCGTACCGTTTACTCCTTTAAATGTAACATCTGTCTGGTTAAGCGTCATAGAAGGAACGATTTTATCTGTTTTGCGAATGACCAGATTGTCCATCATAAAATCCGTCTGGCCCATCTTTCCCTCTTCCTGACGGCCGTTTGAATACAGGCCAAACCAGGACTGTCCGCTTTCTGCGCCTACGATATTGAAACGGAAGTTGCGTGTAAAGGATTTCTGTCCGATCGCCGGCGACGCCGTTTTCTCCATATACGGGAGCAGGCTCATACTGTCTCCATCACCGATTGCAATACAGTAGCTGTTTGCAGAACCCGACTGATAATCAAAGGATACTTCGTATGTTTCGTTTGGTTCAAAGTGGTAATTCTGCGGAATTGTACGGTAAATGATTCCTGTATTCTTGCCGTGATGCTTTAAGGACCACTGACCGGAAATTACGTCATCCAAAATTCTGCTGCCCCAGCCTGACTGTGTATACGGCGCATGGTATTCAGCCAAATGCGTTACCGGGTCGGTTACGCCCTGTGCCGATCCTAAAACAAAGGGATAATACCCCTGTACAACCGATTCAAAATCCTGAATAAACGTTCCGTCACTTCGGAAATTATAAACCGCTTTCGGCACGATACGTATATCGTCAAAATGTGTCACTCCCGTGCCTTCTTCTCTCTTTAATGTCAGCGTAGCCGTATCGGATACTGCAACAAAGGATACCTGCATATTCTGCATTTTACTGCCGGCTACTGCTCTTCTGCTGTGTGCATCTGCCTGATTGTAATTTTCTGCCAGTGATCTTAAGGTATAATTGGAAACCCTCTCCTTTGCACCACTGATCTCGATTGACGCTTTTACATCCGATTGATTGTCTACATAAATCTCTGCCACATAGTCCTGTCCCGGCACCAGAGAATTCAATGTTGTAGAAACTGCTACAGCATTTGCCGGATTTTCAATCATCAGATACTGATTTCCGGTAGATACTTTCTTTACTTTAACACTTTCATCTGCAATGTCTCCGGACCATACGGCGCTATTTAATGGTGTTCCTTCTCCCAGTCCCGCATATGTATTAAAGCCGGGATCTGTTACGTATGCACCTTCGCCGAACTCTGCCTTCACCTTTTTCGGTTCTTCCTCGCCTTTTAAAACGATATATGCCGTACGTGCCTTTGCCGTAAGTGTAATGGAACCGTCTGTTACATTGACAGTCTGTGCTGCGCCGCGTCCCTGATCGGACAGTTCATATACAACAACATTCTGCAGATTCTTCCAGTCATCCAGAAGCTCCCATGTGGTTGTGCCGCCGTCATAGTTCCAGTGATACAGTTTTTCTTCGTTTGTCTCCCAATCGTTCCACGGAAGGAGATATGTGACATCATCCAGCACTTTTGTACCGTTTAAAGTAATGGTTCTCTCAATATAATCATCATTACGCCGCTGTGCTTTTCTTGTTACAACAACCGTATCGCTGCCGTCAGCACTCTTTAACGTAATTTCTTTTGCCTGACTCCCTGCCGGTGAAACATCTCCGTTTTTGCCGGAATAATCTACCCACTTTGTAATCAGATAATGCTGTAAGAATTTCGCCGGAAGGTTCTCTGTGAAGGTTGCAACAATATAATCATTATAGCTGTCATTGCTGTCTCCCCAGCCTTCAAATCCGCTTAATGTAAAATGTCCCAGCAGCGGATTGTCTGCTTCTCCGCCATACTTCGGATAATTTAACACAAAGGAATCTCTCTGATGGTTCCGGATAAACCGCATAACCTCGGAATTATTTCCTTTACCGGTCGCACCGCCGTAATGACCTTCTGTTGCCCAGTGCTGCCAGGTGGAATCGTATTCACAGGAGGTACCAAACTCTGTGGAAAATCTCCAGCCAAGTGAATTTACCTGCTGTGCGATCTTCCTTGACTCCCAGGAATCCTGATACCATACGTCCAGATATATGAAATCCAGATCCTCCGGATTGTCAAGATGCTCTGCAACTGTCTTTTGAACTGTCGCAGCATCAGGCAGAACCTCTTCTTCCGGTTCGCCTTCTCCTGCTACGCCCGGCCATTTGTTTGCATACAGGGAAGTTCCGTTTAACTGATCATAAAGCTGCAAAAATCTCTTATAGCGCAGTCCGCTTCCCAGATCATAAATTTTATTAATTTCATAGGATGCATCCATCCAGCCCCATGTCGTAGGATTCATAATCTGTGACGGAACTAAAAGTGTCTCGGAAAATGTCTGCGCTTCAGGATATGCCTCCTGTGCATTGACATGGATACCTACCTGCGTATTATACTGGTGGGCAATTTTGTTTAATTTTTTCAGATCTTCGATACCGCCAAGTCTCTCGGCAACTCCGCCGTATTCTGAGTTTGCAGAATCGTGTCCTTCGTTACCGAAGCCCTTTAACATAATAGACTGCGGAAGTCCGTCGGTTGCCAGATAAACTTTCTTTACGTTATCCGCATTTTTCATAAACGGATTGGGCGCAAGACTTCCAAGATTCATAACGATACGGTAATTCACAAGCTCAGGCACATTTTCCGAACCGTAAGGATTGTTCATAATATCACGATACGCAATTGCACCATCCTGCCAGTCTACCATGCCGTCTTCATTTAAGTCCGGCGCAATGCATACTTTTGTACAGGGCAGCTCGCTGACTGGCGTATATTCATACTTTGCCGATTCCGGATCGTTTCCATAATCGTAATACCACGCCGCACTGGTCAAAGACATCGTATTATTGCCGTTATTTCTGACAACTCTTCTGTCCCCCAGCGCCTCAGAATTGCTCCAAAGTCCTGCACTTAAGCCGTCTGCAGAAATAAATCCATAGCCATAGCTGTCAGAAGACCCTGCATAAAATCCATTGCTGAATGTAATTTCTCTGTCACCGCTGGCATTTACATTTCCGGAATTGATCGCACCTTTAAACTGGGCGTTTTCCTGGCTGTCGTTAATCGTTACAAGATTTAAATCCGGCACTTCGATTGTATTAATCTTTGCGCAGCCGTTTCTTTTTGTGATCTTTGTCACTTCCCAAATCAGATCATTTTCACTGACGCTGATGGTAACTTCAACATCCATACTGATCTGATTTGCCGCATCCTCCAGGCCAAGCGTATAAACTGCATGGTCTTCTTTTTTATCAAATTTCTTTAATACAGGTGTTATATCATTCTTGTTTATCCGAAATACATGAATCTCATTTTCCTGTCCGGCAAACGTCTGTCCGGCTGCCGTTCCTGTTTTCATCTCATACTGCATGACCCTCGGGAAATTCTTGTCGATTGCGGCTTTCATTTCCTCTGATTCAATATAAGTGTCATACACTGCCTCCTGCTGTTCCAAAAGCTGTATGCTGCCCGCATCCAGATCTGCGTCTTTTACGGTAATGTTTTTGGATGCTGCAGCATATCCAGATGCAGATACGGCAATTTCATATGTTCCGTTTTCAATGCCGCTTATACTGTAACGTCCCTGTGCATCTGTTAAAACACTATGTCCCGCAAGCCTTACGGTAGCTCCCTCAACCAAAGCTCCCTGCGGATTTATAACGGTTCCGCTGACTGCATATGTCGGAATCTCTCTTGTATCTAATACAGAGCCTAATGTCGGCAGCAGAAATGCCCAGTTTCCTGCATCCTGATTTACGCCGTTGCAGATAACATCCCGGAACATAAGCTCTGTTGCCACGGTGTCTTTTGCTGCCCGGAAGCCGACTTTTCCCTTTCCGTTCACTGCCTCTGCCAGATCCTTCAATGGAGGGAAGGAGCCGTTTGCCGAGTTTGTCTTCGTGCCTTCCGTAATATCCACCTGAAGAGCTTCATTTAACAGAGATATATTGATCGTATACTCTGTATTTTCCTCAGGAACCGGAACCTCCGGTGAAAATGAAAGAGGTCCGTAATTCCCCTCTGTTCCGTTTTTATACTGATAATACCATTTGCTGATGCTGTCATATCCGATATAAATCCAATGCTCCGCATCCTGATACATATAGAAAATACCAAGCTTTGCATTCTCTGCCGGATTCTCATTGATAAAACGCAGCTTTGTGCTCATATTTCCGTTCAGCGGCATTGTTGCCGACTGATTCAAAAGCACTGCTGCAGGCGCTGCCGAAGCGTCTTCGTAAGAATGGCTGTTTCCGTTCTGATCCCCCGCCTTTACATACATCCACTGCATCTCCGCTGCTTTTACCTGTACAGCCGGAATATCCGACAACACAGGCAGTATCGCCAGCACAACGGCCAGCAGACAGCTCAGCAGCCTTTTACAACCACGTGTCTTCATAATACATGTACCTCCTGTTTTTATTCTTTTTGACTGTTTTTATTATACGTTGTGCCTTTTTGTTTGTCAATTATTCAAGCACTCTCCTGATATCAGAATATGAATTTTGACAAATTGCACAAAAATATCTCCGGCTGCATATCCGCGGCCGGAGATATTTTTTCTATAAACTTATTTTACTTTTGCTTTTTTGTTGCCAGCGCCCTTAATCTGTTTGATCAGTTTGCTTCTCAATTTCGCCGGTTTCATTTTCTTCGGAACCTTTACTTTCAGCTTTGCACTCGTTCCTTTTAATGCTTTTTTGCCGAAGCTCTTAAGGACTTTGGACTGAATCTTAACCGTTTTCAGACTCTTGCATCCGCTGAAAGCTGCCTTTCCGACTTTGGTTATATTCGCGCCTATGGTTACTTTCTTTAACTTCTTATAACCCTTGAAGGCATTTGCACTGACCTCCGTTACGGTGCAGGTTGTATTATTGATCCTAACCGTACCCTGAATGGCAATGGATGTGCTGTCCTTATTGGTTCCATTTACGGCTACCGCTTTCTTGTTTGCTGCGTCGGTTACTTTATAAAGAACGTCTCCGACCGTTACGGTATTGCCGTTTGCAAGCTTCTCCTCCGCCAACGCATTCCGTGTATTCGTCAGCTTTATCAGAAGTTCGGAAAGTTTTGATGTATCATCGGAACCTGCGCCCGCTTTTGCAGCATTATATGCAGCCACAAATGCCTCCCAGCTTGCTTTGGTGTAATTCTGCTGTCCGGCATTTATGATTGCCGATGCTGCTGTAATCGCCTGGTTTAACTTCTCCTGTGCCTCCGTCAGATCCGGATCTTCTGTTACGGGCGGCTTCGGCGGGTCCAGTTTATCCACTTCTTCCTGTGCTTTTGATACATTCACTGCCGCCGCTTTCAGCTTCGCATCCATGTTTGTAATTTCCGCTTCTACAGCCGTTAATTTGTCTTTTGCGGCTTTGACTGCCTCTAATTTTACAGCCTTATCTGCCTCAGAAGCCTGTGCCCATTCTGTAATCGCCAGCTCTACCGCCGCTTCTTCCTTACTCTTTTCTGCCTGTAGCTTGGAAAGCTCTGTCTGGAGCTTATCGATTTCCTTCTCCTTTGCCGCAAGCTCTGCCCGCGCCGTTTCCAAAGCTCCCTGTGCAGCCAAAATTGCCTTCTGCGCATCTTCCAAAGCCTTGATCGCTGCATCCAACTGATCCTGTGCCTGATTCAGAGAATTTTCTGCTTTTGTAACCTCTTCCTGCTTCTGATCCAGAATGCTGGAAACGCTGCCGGCTTCTACCGTTACCTGGCACTGCGCCGTAAGGTCCGGATCTTCCTTCATGGTTGCCGTAATGGTTGCTGTGCCCGTACCGACTGCCGTCAGATAACCGGTTTCATCTACCGTTACAATCGCATCGTCTGAAGATGTCCACGTTACATCCTGGAGTGTATTCAGCCTGCGGCTGTCTCCCACGCCCTTTAATGTCACCTGGGATGCATCCAGCTGTACGCTTTTTACTACCAGATTATCCAGAATAAAATCTCGTTGACCGAAGCTGTATTCCACGCCTTTCTGCTCTGTAAATTTTTTGCTGTACAAACCAAACCATGTCTGCCCGCTGTCAGAACCGGTCACTGTAAATTCGTAATGCTCGGTCGTTGATTTCCCTCCTGCTGCCGAAGCCGCTGTCTTGGACAGATAGCTGGGCGACTGCCATACATAATTGCTGTTTTCTCCATCGCCTACTACGATAAAATACATATCCTCATGGCCTGCCTGATAATCAAAGCTGACTTTATAGGTTACGCCTGGTTCAAAATGGAGATTCTGCGGAATCGTCCGGTAAATCAATCCCTGATTATTGCCATGGTGCTTTAAGGACCATTTGCCCTCAATCACGTCATCCAGAACCACATTGCCCCAGCCGGACTGCGTATACGGATCATGCCGTTCCGATAAATGCGTTACCTGATCGTCTACGCCCTGTGCAGATCCCATAACAAACGGATACAGTCCCTGTACCACCGATTCAAAATCCTGTTTGAAGCTTCCATCGCTCTGGAAATTGTCTAATGTTTTCTTCACAATACGGATATCGTCAAAATAAGTAACGCCTGCGCCCTTTTCCCTGCGGAATGTCAGTGTCGCTTTATTGCTTACCGGTGTAAAGGAAACCAGCATCACCTGCATTTTACTGCCCGCAAGTCCCGCTTTATTGTGTGCGTCACAGCGAACCCAGTTATTCTCCAGGGATTTTAATGTATAATTGGATACATCTTTCATGCCGCCGTTTACTTCGATCCATGCCTTTGCTTCACTCTGATTGTCCACATATACGGCCGCTACGTAATCGGTTCCCGCCGTCAGTCCGGTAATATTTGTTGACACTGCCAGTTCCTTTGTCTCGCTGCCCATGGACAGATATTTATTTCCGGTTACCATACGCACTACTTTCACGCCTTCATCCGTCACGTCCCCGGACCACACAGCCTTATTCAGTGCGCTTCCATCTCCCGTACCTGCATAGCTGTTAAAGCCTGTATCTGTTACATGTGCATAATTACTCCATGTAGTAACTCTTTTGGGTTTCTCCTCCCCTTTCAAAACAACATATGGGGTATCCGCCTCTGCCGTCAGGCTGATTTTGCCGCCTGTAACTGCAACGGTTTGTTTTTCTGTACGGCCCATATCCGTCAGTTTATACACAACTACATTTGCAAGGTTTGCCCATCCCGGCAAAAGCTCCCATTCCGTTGTGCCGCCGTCATAATTGTAGTGATACAGCTTTTCTTTATTTGTCTCTGCATCGGTCCAGGGAAGCAGATACGTTGCATCATCCAATACTTTTTTACCGTTTAATGTAATCGTTCTCTCTACATAATTTAAGGTCTGATTCGTTTGCTCTTCTCCAGCCTCCAGCTGCTCTTCATTTCTCGTTACAACAACCGTATCTTTTCCATCGTCACTCTTTAAAACGATCTCTTTTTCATGGCTGCAGGCAGCTGTTCCGGTAACAAGTCTATTATTCTCTGTTTTACTCCAGTTTCCCTTCGGGATCTCCTCACTGCTCGCATAATTCTCCCACCGGTATACCTTATAATGCTGCAGGAACTTCGTAGGAAGGTTTGTTAAAAAGGTTGTTGTCATATAGCTATCAAAATTGTTATTGCTTCCCCAGCCTTCAAAACCATTTAAATCATAACCGCCCAACAGCGGATTATTTGCAGCTCCTCCGTAAGACGGATAATTCAAAACAAAGGAATCCTTCTGATGGTTTCGGATAAACCGGATGATGTCGCTGTTCACGCCCTTCATGGCAGCGCCGCCGTAATGGCCCTCTGTTGCCCAGTGCTGCCAGGTAGAATCGTATTCTCCTTCATTGCCGAACTCGGTAGAGAATCGCCAGCCAAGGCTGTTAAACTGCTGCGCAATCTTACGTGTCTCCCAAGAATCTCCGTACCATACATCCAGGTACATAAAATCCAGATTGGTATCTGTGGTCTTTTTCTTTTCTGCTACGGTCTGTGCAATGGTTGCCGCATCTGCCACTGTTTCGTTTTCGCCTTCTCCTACAACTCCCGGCCACTTGTTGGCATAAAGAGATGTATCGTTCAGCTGATCGTAAAGCTGAAGCAGACGTTTATAACGAAGACCGCTGCCAAGGTCATACGGACGGTTAATCGTAAGAGACTGATCCAGCCAGCCCCAGCCTTTCGAACCTGGTCCGTTGATTAATTCATCACTAAAGCTCTGTGCTTCCGGATACGCTTCCTGGGCATTGATATGAATACCCGTCTGTGTATTGTACTGATGAGCAATCGTATTCAACTGCTTTAACTCTTCGACTCCGCCAAGACGTTCTCCGATATTGCCGTACTCGGAGTTGGCAGAGTCATGACCTTCGCTTCCGTATCCCTTCATCATAACGGCCTGCGGAAGTCCGTCAGTTGCCAGATATACTTTTTTAATATTATCCGCTACCTTTAAGTATGGGTTTGTAGCCTGACTGCTGAAGTTCATGGAAATACGGTAATTTACCAGATCTTTGGTATTTTCCCATCCCAGAGGATTGTTCATAATATCACGGTAAGCAATCGCTCCGTCCTGCCAGTCTACTTTTCCATCTTTGTTCTCATCTCCAGCAAAGCATACCTTTGTGCTCGGCAGCTCACTCACCGGCGTATATTTGTAATTCTCACTGTTATAATCTGCATCCAGAGCCAGATCGCCGTATTCATAATACCAGACAGAGCTTGTCAGTGACATGCTGTCGGCGCCGTTGTTCCTGGTAATTCTCTGATCGCCGGCCGCCTCGGAATTACTCCATACACCTGCCGTAATTCCATTGGCAGTTAAAAATCCGTAAGCAAATCCACTGGAATAATCAGGCGCAAAATCGTCTCCGAAGGTCATCTCTTCATCACCGGTGGAATTCACGTCTCCCGATATCGTTGCACCTGCAAATTTTGCGTTATCATGCACATCCAAAATCGTAACCAGATTTAAGTCAGGCACTTCGATTTTGTTAATTTTTACGCACCCGGTATTCTTTTGGATCTCCGTCACTTCCCATGTCAGATCGTTTTCCTTTACGGAAATTTTGACTGTCATATTAAGATTAATTGTTCCGTCTTCCGATTGCAGCGTCATGGGATACAATGCATGATCGGCATTGATCTGCACATTCCCCATATCCGGTGTAATTTCCACACCGTTGATTTTAATGACAGAAAGTGCTTCTTCCTGTCCCATAAATTCCGTTTCTCTGCCATCGGCCGTTACTTTATACTGATATACCTGCGGAAATGTTCTGCTTACTGCCGCTTTCAGGCTGTCTTTCTGTATCCAATCGGTATATGAATTTGCCGACCTAGGCGTCATCTGAATCTCACCAAGCGTGGTATCGCCGCTAATCTCAACACCCTTTTGCGTGCTCGGCATATAACCCGCCGCAGACACCGATACATCATGGGTTCCTTTCTCCACGCCAAAAGAAAACGCTCCTGACGCATCTGTCTTACCGCTGTCATAACCGATACGTACAATTGCATCTGCAATCGGCTGCCCATCTGCGCTTTTGACATTACCGCTTACAGTATAAACCGGCGTCGGAGCCGCCTCTCCGCCTATCTGGCCGGTACGGCCTACAAGGAATTCCCAGTCATTTGACAGACTTTCTGTGCCCAGCATAGCATCTGTAAAACGATACTTCATCTGAAATTCTGAACGGAACCCAAATTTCCCTTCTCCGTTTGCTTTTTCCGTCAATTTCATAATATCTTCATTGTTCAGTGCTTTTCTGACATTATTTATACTGACAGTCAATGCTTCACGACTGGAGGAAATCACGACCTTCATACGCTTTCCAGGTTCCGGCGCAGGCAATCCTGCAATTGTAGGATAGCTGCCGCTTCCGTTTACCTTATACTCATAGTACCAATGCGGGCTTCCGCCGGTTTCATATCCAATATATAACCAGTTATTATCATCCAGATATGTATAAAAAAATCCGAATTTATTCAATGCACTCGTCGGTTCAAAGGTTACGCTGAACGAACCGTCTACCGGCATTCTCTTTGTGGAATGTACAAGCACTGCAGGAGCTGCTGTACTTGCATCTCCATAAGCGTGCCCGCCGCCATTTCCGCTGCCGCCCTGTGCCTCATACCATGTCTTGCCTTCTGCTGCCTGCACCTGCTGTACCGGAAGTCCCGGCAAAACAGCCGTCGCTGTCAGTACGAATACCAACACAAGACTTAGCAGTTTTGTAAAACTACCCCTCTTCATAATGTAAAATACCTCCTTTTTTATCCCTTTTGACAAATTTTATTATACGTTTCCCGCTCCTGTTTGTCAATTATCCACATTATGTTATCTGATTATTTTTCAAATCGGACAGATTGCATAATATGCCGCAGATCACCTTCATCCGATCATTCCCCGCCTCATACAATCTGCCAGCTCCTTCGCAAAATACGTAATATAAATATCTGTCCCCGCCCGGTATGCAGACACCGCCATTTCACAAAAAATCTGCTCTTCCTCAATCCATCCCGCCTGTGCCGCCGCTTTTACCATGGCATATTCTCCGCTGACACTGTAAGCGGCAACTGGAACAGGTGCGCTGTCCCTGATCTCCCGAATCAGATCTGCGTATGCCATGGCAGGCTTTACCATAACAATATCCGCGCCTTCTTCTACATCTAAAAGCGCTTCCTTCAAAGCTTCCCTGCGGTTATGAACATCCATTTGATATGTTTTCCGGTCGCCAAATGCCGGTGCGCTTTCTGCCGCATCCCGGAAAGGTCCGTAAAAAGCGGAAGCAAATTTGGCGGAATAGGACATAATGGGCGTATGAAGAAATCCCTGCCCATCCAGAGCCTGCCGGATTGCTGCCACTCTGCCGTCCATCATATCAGAAGGCGCTACCATATCTGCTCCTGCCTGCACTTGGGACACTGCTGTTTTCGCCAGATACTCCAAGGTCTTATCATTGTCTACATTTGTTCCGCAGAGTATTCCGCAATGCCCGTGGGAGGTGTATTCACACATACAGACATCTCCGATCAGGTATAAATCTGGAACCTCTTTTTTGGCTTTTGCAAAGGCTTTTTGCACAATTCCATCCTGCGCATATGCCATGCTTCCCATCTCATCCTTGTGTCCCGGGATTCCAAAAAACAGAACGGAAGAAACCCCGGCGTCTGCCAGCTCTTCCAGCTTTTCTCCCATTCGGTCTATGCTGTAGCGGTATTGTCCCGGCATCGAAGGAATTTCTTCTTTGATGTTCTCTCCTTCGATAAGAAACATCGGATAAATCAGAGATGACGGGTCCATACGCGTCTCTCTGACCATTTTTCTCAATACCGGATTGCCCCTTAACCTCCGCGGTCTTTTTGTCTGATTCATACTGCTTTTCCTTTCGCTTCTTCTAAAATCGCCATCATCTGCCCGATCCTCTGCTCGCAGGTATGGTATCTGCACACCTTTTGATAACCGTTTTCTGCAATCTGTCTGCGCTCCTCTTCATGTGTCAGATAGTATCCGCACAGCTCCGTCAATTCCCCGATGCTCTCGAAGCAGACCAGATCTTTTTTATTTTCGAAATAGTAGGGAATTTCCGCCTGAAAATTCGTCATCAGAAATCCGCCGCTGCCCATCACATCCCAAATACGCAGGGGCAGGCCGCTTTTGATATTGGGAATTGTAAAATTCAGATTAATTTTGGACGCGGCAAATACTTTCGGCATTTCGCTCCAATAATCCAAAGAACCGCCGTAGCGTGTAAGAAAAAGATCTCTGGTATCGCTGTTACTGTAAATTGTCACTGCATATTTTTTGGACAGCTCAAGCAGCGCCCGCCGCCTCTGTTCTGCAGCAGTCTTAAAGCCCAAAACCGTAGTGGAAAAAATCAGTCCCAGATCTGAGAAGGAATCTTTGGATTTCTCCAGCTTAAAATACTGCTGCAACTCTTCCAGAACAGGAACCGTCAGCATTTCCTCTAAAATATTGCCCCCGTTTACGCACTGCTGCGCCCAGATTGCCGCGTCAAAATACCCCCTCAGATATTCCGGAAGCTCCGGACGCAGTCTGTCGTAGCTGTTGCGTTCATAGAGACTGCCCACAAACGCGATGTCATTCTCATAGGCAATCAGGTCTTCGCAATGCTCCAGCAGATAGCGGATTCTTTCTGTATTAACTGCCAGCGGAAGATACCAGATCTGCTCCAGTCCCATACCCTTAAACTCCAGATAATTGGTTTTATCAAAGGTAAAAAAATAATTGCAGGGCGCAAACACTTTTTGATTGTACATGCTGATCAGCGGATTGTCACAGGTCCATACTACGTATGGAATCTGCAGCTTCATACAAACCGTTGTCACAAGGGCAAAATAATTCACGGTAAAAACAATATCACAGCGTTCCTTTTGGATCATCTCTAAAAGCTTTGTCTCAAATGCAATATCCTCGTCATAGTGATCCAGATCCTGCTCCACGGTGATATATTCATAACCCAGACCGGAAAATGCCTCACAGATATCTGCATAATTATATGCCTTCCATTTGTACACTAATATACGCATCTTCATATCCCCCTTTTGTCAGGAATCCTGCTGCATCAGCAAATCCAGCGCCTTTGCATACTTTCTGCGCCGCCATTTCTTCTGATTGTGTGTTACATGGATACACCCGTCTAATCTGCTCTCATCCATGTTATGATGTATATCCATAATCTTAATCTGTCTGGCAGCCGGCTCCTGCTTTAGCCTCTGTATGTAAGCAAAATAATCTTCTCCCGGCGTATGTGTCAACAAATCCACAAGCCTTACCACTTCTTTCGGAAATTCTTTTTCCAGATCTTCTAACGTAACCTTTGTATCCTCCACCACATCATGGAGCAGCGCTGCACAAACAGCCGACTCCTCTGGCATCACATTACAAAGGGATTCTGCCACATAAAACGGATGGAAAATATATGGCACACCGCTTTGGTCATTCTGTCCGTGATGTGCGTCATACGCCGTTTTCATCGCTTTTTGCACTAATGGGGTATATAGCATGGGCGCCCTCCTTTTCATTGTAACAATTCAGCATTCGGCTTCATCGTTACTTTCTTTCATTCATTATACTGGTTCTGAATTTTAATAACAAGCAAAAAAACAGCGCATGGTATGTTCCATACGCCGTTACGCTGCAAGTAAGATATGTTTTTATTTTTCAGGATGGGATACGTCAGACAGCCGAAACCCAAAATAACGCACCGCATTGTTATAAGAAATCCCTTCTATTATTCTGCGCAGTGCCGCCTCATCCCTTGGATATTCTCCGTTTTCCACCCAGCCGCCGATCAATTCGCATAAAATCCTGCGAAAATACGTATGCCTTGTATAGGATAAAAAGCTTCTGGAATCCGTCAGCATCCCGATAAAATTGCCCAAAAGTCCCAGATTTGCCAAAGAGATCAGCTGCTCCGTCATTCCCTCTTTATGGTCATTAAACCACCATGCAGAGCCGTGCTGTATTTTCCCGATAGCAGAAGCGTCCTGAAAGCACCCCAAAACCGTACCGATCAAAGCGTTGTCCCCGGGATTCAGTGAATACAATATCGTCTTCGGCAGCTTTTCTTCTTCCTTTAATGCATTTAAAAATTCCGGAAGCTCCAGGGAAGACAATCCTCCGTAAATGCAGTCAAATCCGGTATCCGGTCCCAGCGCTTCATACGCGGTCCGGTTATTATCCCGTCTGCAGCCGTAATGCAGCTGCATTGCCCAGTCTCTGGCATGATATTCTCTCGCCACGGCCAGCAGAAATGCCGTCTGAAACTGCAGTCTTTCTTCTTTTGTAATCCTGTTTCCGGATAACCGCTTTTGAAAAACAGCTTCCACCGCTTCTTCCGAAGCAGGACGGTACATAACGTATTCCAGCCCGTGATCTGCAATCCGGCATCCCATAGATGCAAAAAATCCTATTCGCTGCCGCAATGCTTCCAGCAACGTCCGAAAAGATACAATTTCGATTCCGCCGGCTTTGCCAAGCTCCTGCAGATAATCCGTATAGTCCTCTTTTTCCAAATGCATGGCACGGTCCGGCCGAAACGTGGGCAGTACCTGTATTTCAAAGCTGTCGTCTTCTGCAATTTTTTTGTGCCATTTCAGGCTGTCTGCAGGATCATCCGTTGTGCAAAGCAGCGTCACTTTTGACTGTCTCAGCAAATTCCGCACGGACATGGACTTTTTCTTAAGGCTTTGATTGCACAGATTCCATACCTCTTCCGCCGTCTCACGGTTTAAATACCCCTGATATCCAAAATATTTCTGCAATTCCAGATGACTCCAGTGGTACAGCGGATTCCCCACCGCCATTTCAAGCGTCTCTGCCCATTTCTGAAATTTTTCACGATCAGGCGCATCTCCTGTAATGTAATATTCCTCCACGCCGTTGGAACGCATCTGCCTCCACTTATAATGATCCCCCCTCAGCCAGATCTGCGTAATGTTTTCAAATTGTTTATCCTCCGCAATATCCTTTGGATCAAGGTGACAGTGATAATCCAGGATGGGCATCGGCTCTGCATAATCATGGAACAATCTTCTTGCACATTCTGTGGAAAGAAGAAAATCCGCATCCATAAATTGTTTCATTGATGATATAGACCTCCTGCTCTTGCTTTTTGGGCATCTCTTTATGGCCGCTCCCAAGGAGTCGGTCTCGCATGCTCTTATAGTTAATATCTGCAAAAACGAGATCTCTCTGCATGGAAATCACTGGAAATACGCTCTCGCATCACGTATCGTCCTCCTCTTTCCAAAACAGTTCATCCAGCGTTTTCCCCAAAACCCTGCATATGGCAATACAAAGGTTGATCGTAGGATTATAATCTCCTTTTTCAATAGCGTTTATGGTCTGTCTGGATACCCCGACCTTTTCCGCCAGCTCCTGCTGGGACAAATCCAGTCCTGCCCGGGCCGCCTTCAATCTCAGATTCTTCATTTGTCCTCCTGTCCTTCATCCGCTTCTTTTCCGCAGAATCTTTTCACCAAAAGCAGAACCAGAACAAAAAGCAGCATCAATCCTACCGCAAGATTCACCGCCGGAAAATCTATCACTCCATTCTCCCAAAAATCTCCTCTCCAAATATACACAAGGCCCAGCAGAATATTTACAATCGATAAAACCGCAAATATAATCACCACACGCCGCGGCCTCTCGTTCAGAGAAAAATATCCATCCTTCCAGATCGCATAAGAAGCATACACCGTAACACCAAGCAGCATTCCAATCGCCATAATCACTTCCCGAACCACAATCCGCTCCAGAAAGCCCCCATATGCCATATTAAGCGCTTCATAAATCAGCAGTGTAAAAAATCCGTATTTAAACCCTCTTCCTCGAATCAACTCCTGCCTTTCATCAAATTTGCATCTCAAGGACCTGTCCTTCCTGGAAAATTTCAAAAGCACAACCACCAGTAAAAACCCGATCGCCGCTCCCGCCGAAACCCCAATCACATATCCCAAATCATAACTGTTCATACTTTATCCGCTCCTTTCACTTTTTATCTGTCTATACCATATCACTCACCCGTCATTTTGTCAATTATATCTTACATATTATATAAAATTTCTTACAACAGCAAATACATCACAGTCTAAAATCCAATACTTCCAAATCCGATCCCAGCACCCAGCTATGAAATAACGCTCAATGACAAACACTATGGAAGCGGACAAAGTATATAAGATTGGAGACCTTATGACCGAAGGGAATACAGTCCCAATCTATATACTTTGCCCGCTCCCATAACATTGTCCGTACAGCGTTATTTCATAGCGTCCGTCTCCCTTATTGCAAAAACTCCTCCAGCGATCCAAACGTATACCCCAATTCCTCCCATTTCGAGAGCAATTCATCCAATATCTCCCCATTTGTCGCCGAAGTCGCATGTAAAAGTACAATGGCCCCCGGATGAATCCGCGGCAGCAGCTTACTGTACGCCTCATCCGCCGTAGGCTGCTTATCCTGATACCAGTCCACATAAGCCAGACTCCAGAAAAAAGTATGATACCCAAGCTCCTTTGCCATTTTCAAATTTTCCACACTGAACTTCCCCTGAGGCGGCCGGTACAGCTTTGTCATTTCTTCCCCCGTAATTTCCTGATACAAATTCGCTACATCGTCCATTTCCTTTTGAAAAGAAGTCAGATCACTAATCTGGGACATATCCGGATGATGATACGTATGATTTCCCACCAGATGCCCTTCTGCCTGCATCCGTTTTACAATCTCAGGAGCTGTTTCCAGAAAATTGCCTACCACAAAAAACGTTCCCTGGGCGTTGTGTTTCTTCAAAGCATCTAAAATTTTCTCCGTATTGCCGTTTTCATAACCGCAGTCAAAGGTCAGATAAATCGTCTTTTTCGACGTATCCCCGACATAATATGCATCGTATTCTTTTAGCTCCTCTGCACTGACATTTCCCGTGGGCGCAGTCCCTTCCGTACCAAATCCCAGTCCCCAGTTTTCCGTCTCGCTTTCCAAAAAATGAGAGCTGCTAAAAACATCCACGATTTTAGCAGCTCCAACGCCTGCCCCATACATAAACAGAAAAAGCACCGCGAGAAACAGTGTTTTTTTATACTTCATATACACCTTCCGTATTCTCTTTATTCTATCTTATGAGACAATTTTCATTTCATTCTGTTTTTTTGAAAGTTCCGGAATTATTCCCTGCCATTCCAGCAATACGTACACAGCTTGCATTTATCAATGCCGACAGCCTCTAACATATCATCCAAACGGTTAAACCTTAACGATGTAAAATTCAGCTCCTTTCGGATTTCTTCTATCATACGCTCATATTTGGGAGATTCCGGATCTGCATATTCCTTCAAAATTTCATCTGTTACGTTCCCCTCCTCCAGACGGTCAATCACACGGCGGGTAATCAAATCCATTTCCGAAGAAGATCTGGAAAAATTCAAATATTTACAGCCAAACAAAAGAGGCGGACACGCCGGGCGGATATGTACTTCCTTCGCCCCGCTCTGATATAAAAATTCTGTGGTTTCCCGAAGCTGCGTTCCCCTTACAATGGAATCGTCAATCAGTAAAAGACTCTTATCCCGGATCAAATCCTCTACCGCCAAAAGCTTCATCTTTGCAATCAGATTTCTCTGACTCTGTATCGTGGGCATGAAGGAACGGGGCCAGGTAGGCGTATATTTAATAAACGGCCTGGAAAAAGGAATGCCGGATTCGTTTGCATAACCAATTGCATGCGCCGTACCCGAATCCGGTACGCCTGCTACAATATCCGGCTGTACATGATCTCGCTCGGCCATTTTCTTACCGCAGTCATAACGCATCTGCTCTACACTGATACCTTCGTAGGAGCTGGAGGGATAGCCGTAATACACCCACAAAAATGTACATATTTTCATATCCGGTCCGGGACCCGCTAATGTCTCACAGCTTTGATCCGTAATGACTGCAACTTCTCCCGGTCCTAATTCTTTATAATCCGTATAGCCCAGATTTTTATAAGCAAAATTTTCAAAGGAAACGCAAAAAGCGTCTTCTTTTTTCCCGATCACAACCGGCGTCCGGCCATACTTATCCCGCGCCGCATAAATTCCCTTATCATTCATCAGTAATATAGATACTGAACCGTCTACCGAATCCAGTGCATAACGGATTCCCTCTATTAAATTACGTTTCTGGTTAATCAAAGATGCAATCAACTCTGTCGCGTTAATGTCTCCGCCGCTCATCTCCAGAAAATGGGAATGTCCGTTTTCAAACAGCATTTTCGACAATTCCTTTACATTGTTGATTTTGCTGACTGTCGTAATCGCATAAGTACCGTGATGCGAACGAACCAGAAGCGGCTGCGGTTCATAATCGGAGATACAGCCAATCCCCATGATTCCCGACATCTTCTGGACATCCTTATCAAACTTCGTACGAAAAGGCGAATTTTCAATATTATGGATCGCCCGGTCAAAGCCGTCCTCCCCATACACTACCATTCCTCCCCGTTTGGTTCCCAGGTGGGAATGATAATCAATGCCAAAAAACAGATCAAATACGCAATCCTGTCTGGATGCTACGCCAAAAAAGCCGCCCATATACTTTCCTCATTTCTTTTATAAATGTGTGCCAGAGCCTTGTCAATAACACCTTTCTTATCATAATCGTTTGACGGCAAAATGTAAATATAAAAACAAAAATATCCTGTACCCTCCGCATAATCCAAAAGGTACAGGATACTTTTATTCTTCTTCATGAATGGCATCTACCGGACACCCGGTAACGCAGGCTTCTACCAGATCTCTGTTTTCATCTGTCGTATCTGCAACGCTCACTGCCTTGCCGTCATCGTCCATTTGAAACACATCCGGTTCGGTAGAAGCACACAAACCGCATCCAATACAGGTATCCTTATCTACAACTGCACGCATAATCCGTTCCTCCTTTTTCTCTTTTCCATACTTTTTCCAAAAAAGAGGAATTTTATACCATTTTTCTTTTTATGCCTTTCGTATGGCTTTTAAAATGGAACCCATCTTTGGCGTTGTTCCATAAAGCAGAACGCCTACGCGATAAATTTTCGCAGAAATAATGCCGATGCCTGCCACGCTTACCATTAAAACCGCAATGGAAATCACAATTTCATAAAGTGGCACCGTGCTCATGGCAATACGTGTAAACATCGCCATGGGAGAAACAAAGGGCACATACGAGCAGATCCGCATCAACAGACTGTCTACATTCCCGCTTGACATAGACATCATAACCACAAGAAATCCTGCAATAAACAAAAGCGTCACCGGCATGACAGAGGTGTTGATATCCTCTACCTTAGAAGCCGTAGAACCGATTGCCCCAAACATAAACGCATAGACAAAAAATCCCAACACAAAAAAGATCAGCATATATACCAGTAAGTTCAGCGGCATATCAAAAATGGATGCCACAATTCCATTTCCCTCCCACTGAGCCTTATTGATATTGTAAAACAAAATCGACGATCCAAACACCACCAAAAGCTGGACAAATCCCGCCAGACAAGACGCCAGCACCTTTCCGAACATCATGCTCACCGGTTTTGCACTGGTAATCAAAAGTTCCATTGCCCTTGAGCTTTTCTCCGTAGCAACGTTTGTCGCAACCATTTGCCCATACAAAAGGATTACCATATACAGTGCAAAAATCATAATATACGTATACAAGAAATTCTTCATCTGATCCTTGCCAAGGCTTTCCGTTTCATGACGGATCTCGACGGAAAGCGCCTCCTGTGCTTCCTCTGCGGTCATGCCGCCGTTTACCATGGCATTGACGCGATACATATTCTGCAAAACTTCATCCACAATTTCCGTATTTGCATCGTACATGGGAAGATTATTCACATAATACGTATAAGCATCCATTCCTTCCAGAACAAACGCACATTCCGCATCTCCTTCCATTACCTTTTCTTTGATCTGCTCTGTCTCATCCTCTGTCAGCAAAACCTCATACTCCGGAAACGACGACTGAAACGCATCCTGAATCCCTTTGGCGTCCTGCCGGTACTCTTCGGGAACAAACAGCAGCAGCGCCCCTGTAATTTCACCGGCCTCCGCTTCGTCTGCTCCTGTTCCTTCCGGCGCCGTTTCAGATTCGCCTGCGGCATTGGCATCTCTGCCCTCAATCAAATTCTTTACATTTGGAAAAAACATAATGCCTGCAATGACGACCACCAGAAAAATGGTCACACCGACAAATACTTTATTCTTAAAATAACTAACCAGTTCAAATTGAAAAATTGTTCCAAACTGTTTCATATCTGCATCTCCTTAATCCTGATCGCCTGCATACTCTACAAATATATCGTTCAATGATGGTTCAAATATTTTTATCTCGTCAATATCATACGCTTCCGTCAGCCGTTTCATCATATTTTGCTTTTCCTCTGCTCCCGCCATTTGAATCAGCAATTCCTGCGCAGACCTTTTCCGGCAGCATGAACCAAGATCTTTTACAATAGCATCCGCTTCCTCGGAACGCACAATCAGTTTGTCCCTCACATAATTATGCTTGATCTCATAAATATTGCCCTGCAGCACAATATTCCCTTTATTTAATATCGCAATGCTGTCACAGAATTCCTCAATGTAATTCATCTGGTGGCTGGAAAAAAGAACAATCTTCCCCTTCTCAATCTCTTCCTTAACTACATCCTTTAACAACATGGCATTGACAGGGTCCAGACCGGAAAAGGGTTCATCCAGAATCACAATCTGCGGATCGTGGGCAAGCGCCGTTACAAGCTGTATTTTCTGCTGGTTACCCTTGGAAAGCGTATCCAGCCGCTTATTTTTGTATTCTGCCATTTCCAGGCGGTCCAGCCAGTAGTCAATGGCTTTTACCGCATCTATCCGCTTCATTCCGTGCAGCCTTGCAAAATATACCAGCTGGTCGATAATTTTCTTCTTGGGATACAACCCTCGTTCCTCGGGAAGATAACCGATTTTGATTTTTGTATAATCTATGGGATTTCCGTCAATCCGTACTTCTCCCTGGTCCGCAGAAAATACATCCATTAAAATACGTATCGTTGTAGTTTTTCCGGCGCCGTTTCTTCCTAACAGTCCAAAGGCTTTTCCGCTTTCCGCTGAAAAAGAATTTCCTTTTAATACTTCTTTTTCTCCAAAGCTTTTCCAGATATTTTTTAATTCAAGTCTCATAATTCCTCCCTCCAGCGCATGTCCAAACACTGCTTTCTGACCTTGGTTCTATCTTTCGAAATTATATCACAACCCATATACCCGTACAATAAAGCAAATCTTATGATTTCCTTAATTCTGCCGGACGGCATGAGGGCGGCCCATAAAGGACCGCCCCATGCTTTGTACTAATGACATCCTCTGCAATGCCCACAGTCACCGCCGCAGGATGCCTTTCCGTTTTTTCTGTTTTTTATTAGACTGCGGACCGCAAGTCCCGCACAGCCTAATACAATACATCCGACAATAAAGGTTCCCATACACACCTCTCTTTACTTTGCCTTTGCCATTTTAATATTTACATCCAGTGTCTGACTTTCTTTATAAGGACGGAACAGCAGATAAAGAAATGCTGCTATTATAATCACTGCCACAACCGTTCCGATTCCGAATGTACCAAACGTAAGAAATGTTCCGATCTGATATACACAAAGGGATACCGCATACGCCAGAATCGTCTGATAACCAATAGCAAACCAAAACCATTTCCGGTTATTCATCTCTCTCTTAATTGCTCCCATTGCCGCAAAGCAGGGTGCGCAGAGCAGATTAAATACCAGAAAGGAATACGCCGCAACTGCTGTCATCGTACTTGCAAGTGACGCCCATATTTCGGCTCCATCCTCTGCAACTTCTGCATATCCGAAAAGAATACCGAAGGTTGATACGACGTTTTCCTTTGCAATCAACCCGGTAACTGCCGCAACGGCCATTTTCCAATCGCCCCAGCCAAGAGGAGCAAAAATCGGAGCGATAATTCCGCCGATTACCGCCAGAATACTATTGTCAAGTTCCTCTGCCTCCAACATGCCAAAGTTTCCGCCGCTCCAGCCAAATCCCTGTAAAAACCAAAGTACGATAGCCGACAACAAAATAATCGTTCCTGCTTTTTTAATAAAGGACCAGCCGCGTTCCCACATACTTCTTAAAACATTTCCCACAGTCGGAAGGTGGTATGCCGGAAGCTCCATAACGAAAGGAGCTGGCTCTCCTGCAAACATCTTTGTCTTTTTCAAAATAATACCGGAGCAGATTACGGCTGCAATTCCTACGAAAAATGCACTGAAGGATACCCATCCGGAATTTCCGAAAAATGCCCCTGCAATCAGCGCAATAATCGGAAGCTTTGCTCCGCAGGGAATAAATGTAGTTGTCATAATCGTCATCTTGCGGTCTCTGTCATTTTCAATCGTTCTCGACGCCATAACGCCGGGGACGCCGCATCCTGTTCCGATCAGCATCGGAATAAAGGATTTTCCGGAAAGACCGAATTTACGGAAAATACGGTCCATAATAAACGCCACTCTTGCCATATAGCCGCAGGCCTCTAAAACTGCCAGGAAAATAAACAGCACCAGCATCTGCGGTACAAATCCAAGCACTGCGCCGACGCCGCCGATAATACCATCTAAAACCAATCCCTGCAGCCAGTCAGCACAGCCGATTGCATTCAGCCCGCTTTCTGCAAGCACCGGAATACCGGGAATTTCAAGCCCAAACAGGCTCCAGCCATCTCCGAATACACCATCGTTTGCCCAATCGGTCGCCCATGTTCCTACAGTAGTTACAGATACATAATACACCAAAAACATCACAGCTGCAAAAATCGGAAGTGCAAGAATCCGGTTTGTGACAATCCGGTCGATTTTATCCGAAACAGACAGCTCCTGCTTTTTGTTTTTCGTACAGCACTCTCCGATAATCGAGGAAATGTATTCATATCGTTCATTTGTAATGATGCTTTCCGTATCGTCATCAAATGCTTCTTCCAATGCTTTGATTTCCGCGGATACATCCGGCACCCTCTGCATCTGGCCGGCAATTTTATCATCTTTCTCCAGTAATTTAATTGCAAAAAAACGTTTCTGGCTTTCCTCTGTATCCAAAGCAAGCTTATCCTCCACTGTGTGAATTACACGCTCTACTTCCTCCCGAAATTCATGAACCGGCGCGGATACCGCTTTCTTTTGCGCCAGGGCAACCGCCTTTTCTGCAGCCTTCTCAATTCCAGTTCCTTTCAATGCAGAAATTTCTACCGTCTCACACCCTAATTTTTTACTCAATTTGTCAATATGTATCTGATCACCGTTTTTCTCCAGAATATCCATCATGTTGACAGCCATAACAACCGGGATACCCAGTTCCATGATCTGTGTAGACAGATACAGATTACGTTCCATGTTTGTACCATCTACAATATTGATAATGACATCCGGCCGTTCCATAATCAGATAATTTCTTGCCACGACTTCCTCCAGCGTATAGGGAGACAGAGAGTAGATTCCCGGCAGATCCATAATAATAACGTCTTTATGGCCTTTTAGTCTGCCTTCTTTTTTCTCCACCGTTACACCGGGCCAGTTTCCCACAAACTGATTGGAACCCGTCAGTGCATTAAATAATGTTGTCTTTCCGCAGTTTGGATTTCCTGCTAACGCAATCTTAATTGCCATTTCTTTGCTCCTCCTGTTTTGTTCGTCTGGACAACCAAAGATTAGTTTGAACTAACATATGGTCAAAAAAAATTATTCCACTTCAATCATTTCTGCATCTGCTTTCCGCAGTGACAGCTCATATCCACGTACCGTGACCTCCACGGGATCGCCTAACGGCGCAACCTTCCGGACAAAAATGTCCACGCCCTTTGTAATTCCCATATCCATGATACGTCTTTTCACCGGTCCTTCCCCGGAAAGCTTTTTGACTTTTACGGTTTCCCCGCACGCAGCCTCTCTTAACGTCTTCATAATATTCTCCTTTCCTTCTAATTGCGCGCTCTTCAGCGCATAAAGGGATACCCGAAGGGTATTTCCTTCTAATTGCACGTTCTTCCGTGCATAAAGGGATACCCGAAGGGTATTTCCTTCTAATTGCGCGCCTTAGCGCACAAAGGGATACCCGAAGGGTATTTATACTATAATTTTATTAGCCATATCCTTGCCAATGGCGACACGTGAATCTCTCACATTCACAATCATATTACCGCCGATCTCAGATACAACCGTTACTAAACCGCCTGCTGTAAATCCAAGATTCTCCAAAAATCTGCGGGTATCCTCTCTTCCGCCGACTTTTCTTATGACATTGGCTTCTCCCTGTTTCACCATTGATAACGGCATACGATCATCTCCTTCTTACATATGTGCTTTTTGTTTCCTTTTCAAAAGTTAGTATATGCTAACATTTATTAGTTGTCAAGAACTTTTTCGCAATTTTTTATTTCTAATTTAGAGCTCTTCCTGCACCTTTTATCTAAAATTGTGTTTTCAGGCATGCGCCAAAATAAAAAGGACCTCCGGCCGTCAGTATTACAAATCTGACAACCGAAGGCCCTTTATGCTCCTGTATCAGTTTAAAAATTTCTTAAGCACCTCTATAAAGACATCCATATCCAGCGGTTTGGCAATATGGGCATTCATTCCGTTCTTTAAGGCCGCTTCCTTATCCTCTTCCAGCGCATTGGCCGTCATAGCAATAATCGGCAGATGTTTCACATCCTTCCGGTGCAGTCTGCGGATCGTCCTGGTAGCCTCATAACCGTCCATAATGGGCATCTGCACATCCATTAAAATTGCATCATAATAATTTTCCTCTGCCTTTTCCATAATCGCCACTGCATCGGTTCCGTCCGGAGCCGTATCCACAAGGAAACCGGCCTCTTCCAGAATCACCTGCGCGATCTCCCGGTTTAATTCAATATCCTCTACCAGAAGAATACGCCTTCCGCCAAAATCAGCTGTCGTCCATTCCGGAACCTCGTCCTCCTTTTCCAGCAGGTTATTCGTGGCAAGCAATACGGCCTTCAGATCGGACATAAACATCGGCTTAGCACAAAAAGCCGTTACTCCGGCCGCCTTCGCTTCTGTCTCAATATCGGTCCAGTCATAAGCAGTCAGAATAATAATGGGAACCTCATCGCCGACGGCACTGCGGATCTCTCTGGCGGTTTCCACTCCGCTAAGCCCCGGCATCTGCCAGTCAATAATAAAAGTATGATAGGAATCTCCTTCTTCATAAGCACTCTTTGCGCGGTATACTGCCTCCCTGCCGGATGTTGTCCACTCGGAACGCAGACCAATCTGCTTTAACATCTTGCTGACACTGTCACAAACATTCAGATCATCATCTACAACCAGCGCCCGCAAATCCTCAAGCTCTTTGATCTGTTCCGCTGTTTTCTCCAGATCCTGAAGCTTCAATCCAAGCTCCACCGTAAATGTGCTTCCCTTGCCGATTTCACTCTCAACGCTGATCGTACCGTTCATGATCTCTACAATATTTTTGGTAATAGCCATGCCCAGTCCTGTACCCTGAATACCGCTTTGTGTTACGGTAGACTCCCGCTCAAAGGGTTCAAAAATATGCTCCACAAACTCCTGCGACATGCCGATTCCATTGTCCTTAATGATAAATGTATAATCACCGTATCCATGCCGGAATGTAGTCTTTTGCATAATCCGGAAAGAAACCGTGCCTCCGGCGGGTGTATATTTTACAGCATTGCTTAACAAATTAATAAATACCTGATTTAATTTCAGAGGATCGGCTATAACATCCTCATTGGCAACCTCAAAGGTATCAATAAACAATTCCAGCTGCTTCGCCTTGATCTGCGGCTGAATAATATTAACCAGATTGTGGATCAGCTCGGAAATATTACATTCCTGCTCTTTGATCTGCACCTTCCCGCTTTCAATTCTGCTCATATCAAGAACATCATTGATCAAGCTGAGAAGATGATTACTGGAGGAGAGGACTTTCTTCAGGCAGTCCAAAACCTGATCCTTGTTGTCAATATGACTGACTGCAATCGTGGCAAATCCGATAATGGCATTCATAGGCGTACGGATATCATGGGACATATTGGATAAAAATGTGGTTTTCGCCCTGTTTGCATGCTGCGCCTGCATCAATGCATCCTGCAGAGCCTGTGTCTGCTCTCTCTGCTTTCTGACCTGCTCCGTAATATCTTTGGATACTACCATAACCATAATATCGCCCGTATTATCGTCCTCAGTCATAACAAATGTCTGACGTACACACATCTGTTCTTCACTGGAGGCACTTCCCCAATACTCGGCAATCACCTCTCCGTCACCCTGCGCAAAGCATTTTTTCAGATTTTCGATATTTACAATATCGAAATATGTTTCTGCGGATTCCGCCAAAACAAACGGCCTCCATCTTTCAAAGCATTCGGATGCTTTACACGGAGCCTTTAAGCCTACCCGCTCAAGAAGGGATATTTTCTGTCCGTCTATTACCCGGACAACATCCTGCTCAATAAGATCCCTGGACAGATTAAACTCAAAGCTGCAGAAGGAATTGGACATAATGGCAATCTGGTACTGCCTCTCCCTGCGGTTTGCGAGTGCCCGTTCTGCTTGAATGCGCAGCTCTTTTTCTTTTATTTCTGTTACATCCTGTCGGATAAACAAGACCTTGGAAACGTTATCGTTATTCCTTTCCAGGCAGACAAGATTCATATGCTCCCACTCCGGACATCCATCCCGGATGACATAACGCTCATACCGCAGATCATTGTGCTCTGCCATAGCAGCAACAATCGCATCCTTATCCATAAAATCAATAAATTCCTGCCGATGGCTTTCTTCCATATAAGCGGCCAGATAGGCAATAATATCCTGATATTTTCCGCTGTCTGCGATTCCTCCTCCCTCCGGCTTCGTCCCTGCCAGATATTGATAGGTGTCCTGCTCCAGATCCACCATGGCAAACCTGGAAAACAGTGTATTGATACCGCTGATAATATATCCCATTTCCCGGTTTTCCTTTTCCAGCGCCTTCCGCTTTCGTCCGGCGCGGATAATAATAATCAGTATGTAAACCACAAACAGCACAATCAGCATGGCTTCCAGCTGAATTCCTACAAGATTTTCCGCTGCAATCATACGCTGTGTAACATTCTTTGGAAATGTCTGTACCAAAACATAGTCATTGTCCGGCAGATACGTCACACAGACATTGTCTGTCATTCCGGAAGAATCACATGCAAAAGCGCCTTCTCCTCCGTTTTCAAAGACCTGCCGGACAGATCCGGCAGCCGATTGATCGATAATTCCCCTTTCTGTCAATGCATCCAAAAGGTGTCCTTCGTAAATAACGCCATCGGAGCTGGCAATCACCCTGCCGTCCGGCGCACACAAAAATACATTGGCCTCTTCTCCGAAATACGTGGTGGCAAGCATACTTCGCAAATATTCCTCAGCCAGAAAAGCTCCCCGCAGCACGCCGATCACCTGTCCCTCGTAATAAACAGGTGCATAAAAACAAGCCATTGTCTCATCAAAGAAATGCGGATCAAATACAATCTCGATATTACTGTTTCCTGTAATGCCATCCATATAAAAATTCCGCCACGCTACGTCTTCCTTCCGTCCGTCAGAAGCATAGTCAATCCCTTCCAGATCGGTAAACATAATGGCGTCAAATTGAGAATTTTCTTCCATTTTTTCAAGCATCTGTGCCGTAATCACAGGCTCTGTCAGACCTTCTCCCACAAAATATGCGTAGGTATTGATCCGGTTTAAGGCATTATTCAATTCCTCATCAATCTGCACAGACTTCAACCGTGCGGAATCCGCCGCATACTCTCTGTTCTGCTCCTCGGTTCGTTTGCTGTTCTGTGCTGTAAACCAAAAGAATAACAAAATAATGGCCAGCAAAAGGAAAACAGCGTAAATAATCTCCTGTAACGGTTTTTTCTTTTTCATAGGTAGTTCCTCGTATATCTTTTCATTTAAAATAAATGACTCCGGTTCTTGTTCACAGCTAAAACCAGACATCACCTGCAGCTACTATATTGAATATATCAGTTTGAGCATGAAAAGACAACCTTTTTCCTGTTTCATTCACTCCGGCAGACTATCTTTCAGACAGAGAACACCCCAGCCCAGCTGTGGATTCGGATACTCTCTTACTGCCGAAATCCTTCTTGCCCCACGGATCAGATATGCCTTCAATTTTTCTCCATACAAAAACGGATCTCTTCCCTGCACAATTCCCCACTGCATCATCAGCGCCGCACTGCCCGTTACAAAAGGTGCAGCCATAGAGGTCCCGCTTCTGGCCGCATAGCTGCCTCCGGGGGATGGCGCCATAATATTAACACCGGGTGCGGCGAGATCCGGCTTCACCTGATTGGTCCAGGCCGTATACCCTCTGCCGGAAAACGCCGCCGTACTGTCTGTATTGGAATCGTATGCCGCCACACTGATCACCTTTGCGGACGTAGACGGAATTGTCAGCGTCTTAAGCTCGGAAGGATAAGGAAATCCGGTATCCTCGTTTAAAACACCGCCTGACGGCAGCCACATATCATAAGTTCCGTCTACAATATCTCCCGCCGTAATGCGTATCCGCCACAATCCGGAGGGAATATAGCTATCTCTGGGAATAACGTCTATATAAATTTCCTGGTAAATACTGTAAGGCACCGGCTCTCCATAAAAAATCAATAATTCCACTGCTTCGAAGGAAACTCTGAGTGTTCCCTGCCCGATCAGCGGTCCGCTGGTCTTACCATCCGGCAGCAAAACCTCCACCCGCAATTCATCCTGATAACGTTTCCAGATCTGCAAATTCAGCCTGCTTTCGTAACTGCTGACGGTAAGCTCTGCCTCCTGTGTCTCCCCTCTGGCAATCTGGTTTTGATAATGGGCCGCTCCTGCTCCTTCATTCCCGGTTCCGGTTATAATACTGCACTGATGATGATCCGACATATCGTTCAAAAAAGTTTCAATCAGACTTGTACCGCTGTGGGAACCGTAATTATTTCCAAAGCTTAAATTCACGGCAAGCGGCTTGCCCATTTCCTCTGCCGCCCTGACACAAAAGTCCACCGCCTTCATCAGTTCTGTTGTTTTGGGAAAAGAATTTTCTCCCGGCGTTCCCAATTTTACAATTAAAAGCTCCGATTCATATGCAATTCCCCGATACCTTCCCATAGATGCCCTTCCGCAGCCCGCCGCAATGCCTGCTACATGTGTTCCGTGCCCGGAAGTGTCTCTGCTTGGCACCAGCTTTTGTCTGACAGCCGAATCCGTCGCTTCCAACGCCTGATTGATCTCTGCCTGTGTAAACAGCACGCCGTCAGAATATCCTTCCGGTGGTCGGTAGGTAATGCCTGCATTTGCTTCTGTCCTTTCCTCATTCAAAAGATCCGCGTCCAGCGTCTGGTCCCATAAAAATACGATTCTTGTGCTTCCATCCGCTTTTCTGAAATCCGGATGTGCATAATCGATTCCGCTGTCAATCACTGCCACCAGACAATTTTGTCCGGTAAGGTTTCTTTGCCCTTCAATTCCTCCTGCAAAATCAGAGGAACTTTCTCCTGTCTGTAACGCGGTAATACAAGAGACTCTTTTTGCCGCATTCACAGCAAAAAAGAGCCTCTTTGGTTTTTCCATATAAATAATTCCATCTAATTCCGCCGCAACAGTAACCAACTGCTCCGGCAGAATCAATACTGCATAGGAATTGCTTAATACTGTAATATCTGAAATCAGCTTTTCATAACCGTACATGCGAAGCAGATCCTTTACCTGATCCAGTCCGTTCCGCACATAGCGAATAATAACCTCCCAGGTCTGTGATTCCGGAAAATATCCTACGCCCAGATTTACGGATTTTTCCCGCTCATTCATATTGGCATCCAGTGCAAGATTCAAAAGATTTTCAATTTTTGCGTTATTCATAAAATCGTACTTTCGTTTTTTATGAGTATATGCACGATTTATCCCAGATATTTCTGCAGCACACGCGTACATTCTTTCAAATCAATCGGTTTTTGTATATGGGCATTCATGCCGCAATCCAGACATTTCTGCACATCTCCGGAAAACGCGTCTGCCGTCATTGCGATAATCGGCAGG
Source organism: uncultured Roseburia sp. (assembly GCA_947564765.1). Taxonomy (GTDB): domain Bacteria; phylum Bacillota; class Clostridia; order Lachnospirales; family Lachnospiraceae; genus Roseburia_B. The sequence goes on from CANODN010000001.1 coordinate 29,570, forward strand.
TTCTTATCCTTGCGGTCCAATTCCCGAATTGCCTTTGTCGTATCATACCCATTCATTACCGGCATACGGATATCCATCAAAATGGCGTCGTAATATCCTGCTTCGGAATTTTGGAATTTTTCCAGACAATCCTGTCCATTAACTGCCCAATCCAGCTCCATGCCCGTAATAGACAAAATAGCGCTTGCCACTTCCCAGTTAATTTCCATATCCTCTGCTAATAGGACTCTTTTCCCGGTAAAATCCGCATCCTCTTCATCTTTCTTCTCTCCCTCCATCGTATAACCGTCCGCATATTGAATCAGGCGGTGATACAGGGTAGATTTAAAGAGGGGTTTTGAAATAAACCCTTCAATCAATGCAGTGCTGATTTCCTCTTCCAAATCACTGTAATCATATGCGGAAATCAAAAATACGGGAATGTCATCTCCTACACGGCTCCTGATCTCATGTATCGTCTCAATGCCATCCATACCGGGCATTTTCCAGTCAATCAAAACAAAATGATAATCGTCCTTTTTCTTATGGCGTTCTTCAATCATCTGGATAGCCTTGCTGCCGTCCAGGGTCCACTCTACATACACACCCAGCTCTTCCAGATTGGAAACGGCGCTGATGCAAAGCTCTTCGTTGTCATCCACCACAAGGACATTCCATTTTGGCAGCTTCATATCCTCTTCTTTGATATCTGCTATTTTGAGGTCAAGCATCATATGAAACGAACTTCCCTTACCAAGCTCGCTTTCCAGCTCAATACTTCCACCCATCAGATCTACAATGCTCTTTGTAATCGCCATACCAAGGCCGGTGCCTACAATATGGCGTACCTCATCCGAATCCTCTCTTGCAAAATTATCCCAGATCCTTTTCTGAAATTCCGGAGACATGCCGATTCCGTTATCCTCAATGCGAAAATGTGTCCGAACAAAATCTTCTCCCTTTGGCGATGCTTCCTGGTACATATAAATATCAATTCTGCCTTCTTCCGGCGTATATTTCACCGCATTGGACAAAAGATTCAAAAGTACCTGGTTCAAACGCAGATCATCACAGCAAACATCCTCCGATATAATCTTTTTAATAAAAATATCAAAATACTGCTTTTTGGCCTTCACCTGAGGCTGCATAATATTAACAATATCATCCATTGCATCCCGTAATGACATCGGTGCAATATTCAAAGGCATTTTACCGCTTTCAATTTTGGACATATCCAGCACATCATTGATCAATCCTAACAGCTGCTTGCTGGATAACCGGACTTTCCTCAAGCACTCCTCCACACGTGCAGAATCCTCCAGATTCCTCTGGGCAATCTCCGTCATACCAATAATTGCATTCATCGGCGTGCGGATGTCATGACTCATACTGGAAAGGAATTCACTCTTCGCCATATTGGCACGATCCGCCTCTTCCTTTGCCTTTGCAAGTTCCCGAAGCTGTTTCTGCGATAACCGATAGTACATCAGGAAAATAACAGACATCGTAAGCAAAATCACGGTTCCTGATCCAATCATAATAACGGCGCGCAGTGTATCTAATCTCGTAATCGATTCTCCCAGCACTTCGGAAGGCATAACGGTAATCAAATACCAGGATGAGCTGACCGAAAGCGGGGAACAGTAGATCTGCCTCTCATTCCCGTCAATTAAGACAAGTGTGGAATATGTATTCTCATCCTTCATCGCCGCCTGCAGCTCTTCCACATAATCCTCCGGTGCCTTTCTGTTAACTCCCTGGTACTGCTCCTTGACACGCTCAAAATAATTCTCGCGGAATGCATCGGAATTTCTGATTACAAAATTTCCGTTATGGTCAATGATATGGGAATACGCCACTGCATCGTTTTCATCCAGAAAAAGCGCCTGATTCAAATATTCCATTGTGATTCCGGCAATAATTGCCTCGCTTTTCTTTCCGTTTTCCATTTCATAGAAAACCTGCTTCCCCAGCAGAAGAACCTTTTCTCCGTCCTTGTTTTTCCCATAGGTCACCAAATCACCTTTTTCCCTCAAAGACCGATGAACCTCTTCTGCGGCATCTGCAATCTGTACCTCATCTCCATAGATAATATCAATGTTACCGTCATCCCCATAAAAGCCCAAAAATGTAAAATTTCTGATTTCACCGCTGACCTGCAGCTCCTTCCGCAGCTCTTCGCTGTTCTTTAACGAACTCCACGGGCTGCGTTTAATAATTCCTTCTACCTGCTCTAAACGCAGACGGATAATGGATCGAAATTTCTGCTGAATCTGCTGGCTCATCTCAGACATATAAATATTACTGATCTCTTCAATTGATTTTTCCGTTTCGTAAGACATAAACATGGTCAAACAGAAAAACACCGCAACACAGATCACAATTACGCTGATGATACTGCGCCGGAAAAATCTGATTACCTTTTTATCCATATCTTTTCTCCATCCATTGATCATTTGACAAAATATTTATTCCATGTGCTTTTTAATGCAGCAGATAATTTTCTCCTGCTGCGGCAGAATTTCCGTAAGAAGCTGTCTGGCAGCCTCCGGTTCTCCGCCTCTCAGCAGTCTTAAAATTTCCGTATAACCTTCATACAGAGGCGTAATAGAAAGGTTTCCCGCAGTTCCTTTAATGGCATGTGCTTTTTCAATGGCTTCCGTACAATCTGCAGAATCAAAATCCGGTTCAACGGAATGCGCCTCTATGGTTTTTACGAAAGATCCTAACAGTCTCGTATATAACTGCTCTTTCCCTGCCAGCCGTTTTAAACCGCTGTCAACATCAACGCCCAACTCCTTTAATTCCTCAAATAATGTCATGAACCTCACCTCACACTTTTTCACAGGATATTATCATTGAAACCAGACGGGCACAGGAATTTCCCCTGTGCCCCAATCCGATCGTTACTTTTTATTCTTCACCAAACGGTTTTCCGATCTTTTAATATTTTCCGAAATCATCTTCCAAAGAAATCATCTGCTCATTTGCATTGTCATCAACGGCGGAAGAAGCTTTAAAGGAATTATCTGCGTGTCCTCCTCTTAAATTGTAGATGGAAAGCATATCACGCATCTTAGATGCCTGGTTAGATAATTCTTCGCTGGCTGCAGCACATTCCTCGCTGGTTGCAGAGTTGGTCTGAACTACCTGAGATACCTGTGTAATTGCCTGCTCGATCTGAGCTACTGCAGTTGCCTGATAATTGGAGGATTCTGCAATACCATTGATGATAACTTCGCTCTCCTGTACTACCTTTGTGATAGCTTCCAATGCCTTCGCCGTATCGTCTGCAATCTGAGAACCTAAGCTGACTTTTGAAATAGAATCTTCGATCATCTCTGCTGTCTCTTTTGCTGCAGATGCACTCTTTGCTGCAAGACTTCTTACTTCTTCTGCTACAACGGCAAAGCCTTTTCCTGCTTCTCCTGCTCTTGCAGCCTCAACTGCCGCATTCAATGCAAGAATGTTGGTCTGGAATGCAATATCGTCAATTGTTTTAATAATCTTGGAAATACTCTCGGAAGCCTGGTTGATATCCTGCATTGCATTTACCATGTCTTCCATCTGCTGATTGCCCTTCTTCACATCTTCAATTGCGTGAAGTACAAGACCTGCTGCTTCATTTGCCTGTTCTGCGTTCTGTTTTGTCTTATCTGCGATCTCATCAATAGATGCTGTAATCTCCTCAATAGCACTTGCCTGCTGCGTAGAACCCTGTGCCAATGCCTGGCTTGCACTTGCTACCTGAGAAGAACTGATGGTAACCTGTGTACCTGCCTCACTGATATTGGAAAGTGTAGTCAAGTTGTCCTCTACTAGTTTCTTTAAAGAATTGCCAAGCAGATCGTCCGGAGATTTCGGATTTACGTTAACGGTAAGATTTCCATGGGATACCTCTTCCGCAATCTGTGCCTGATATTTGATATTACTGATTACTTCTTTGTAATCATCTACCAACGCACCGAATTCATCATTCCCGTGTTTTACAAGATCGATATCTACGCGTCCCATTGCAATATCCTGCGCAGCACCGGAAAGTTCTCTAATGGAAGACATAATTGTTTTAATAATAGATAATGCAATTGCCAGTGTAATGATGATAGAAATCACGATCAGTGCAACACTCAGAGCATTCAACTGATTTGCCATGGTCTTAAGGCTCATTGCATTTTCTGTTATTTCTGCTGCAATGGCATCCAAAAGCATATCGCTTTTCTCTTCGTTTGCGCCAATTTCTACTAATTTTTCTGCAACTGTCTGATATTGTTGTTCATACTTAACCTCTACATTAGAGATTGTATGACGGGTAGACCACACTCCGATTACAGAGTTAATTATTGTAAGTACAATCGGAATAAAAAATCCCAGAATCAATTTTGTTTTCATCTTAACGTTTTTCATATTCTTATACCTCTCATTCTTTTACTAATACCATGCCATTTGTCTGCTCAATTGCTGAAACATCCTCGTCATTTAACAGTTTATCGGGATCTAACAGTAATTTTACAGAGTTACCTACCCTTGCTATACCATATACAAACTTATGGTCCGTCTTATCCACACGCCCCATTTTCGGCGGAGGTAAGATGTTTTCTTCCTTGATCTCAATTACTTCTGCAATCTGCTCTACGATCAGTCCCACCGTCACCTTATCATTTCTTACAACACGGATATCCGGCTGTAAGGTTCCCAG
>CANODN010000002.1 GCA_947564765.1 uncultured Roseburia sp.
TACCGGAACCCAATATCCTGACGAATGCTGGGTGGATTCGTAGGAGGACAGCTTTTGAATGAGTATTTCCATGGAGAATATGTTTCCCTGGACGAGATTTCCTATCAGGCGGCGAGCACAAATGTGAGCGGCGATCTGGCACGTATGCTGTCTATGGGAAATATTTATAACGATGATACGGAATGGGAAGTGACAGGATATAAAGAGGATGTCACCGTGGAAGAAGGCAGAGACGGGGACGATTATGTCTTTACTTCCGATGCAGAGGATAAGCGAAAGCTGCTTATGTACCGGGATTCCTTCGGATATGCGTTAATGGGGATTGCAAAGGATTATGCCGAGGTTCGGATTTCCAGGAATACGGATGATTTTGCAAAATACTGCAGGGAGATGCAGCCGGATGTGCTGGTGATTGAAATGGTGGAACGCTGGAGAGAGGGGCAGGAAACCTGGTGCAACGGACTGTATGATCTGCTGGTGAAAGCAGAGGAGGCAGGAGAGCTGTAAGGCGCCAAATTTCCTTGCTTCGCCCTGTGATCTTATGTATAATAAAACGAAGAAATAAATACGGGGGTAAAACCTCAGGAGGATAGATAGATGAAAGAGTTATACCGGGAGGCGGAGGAATTTATCCGAATACACAAGCTGGCGCTGTTTGTCAATGCATGTATATGCGTAATCTGTTATGGACATCTGGTTTTTTCCCAGATTGTGGGGATTGATACGGAGCATGTGATTAACTATCCGGGAACCACCATGCAATGGGAAAGCATCGGACGGCAGGGGCTTTTGTATACAAAGCGACTGTTTGGAATGATGGAGTATAATCCTTATCTGGGAGGCGTACTGTTTTTATGCAGCTTTATTCTGCTGGGCAGCATGATTGCATTTTTATGCTGGAGGATAAGCGGAAAGGATGACTGCTATCCGTATGGCTGGCTTGCGGTTTTGTTTTCCACATGTCCGGTATGGATGATACAGTTTTATTTCAGCCTTCAGCGGACAGAGGTTGTGCTGGGGATGCTCTATGGCGTACTTTCGGTATTTGCCCTGTGTGAGATTTTGTTTTTCAAGCAGCGGAAGATTTACTGGTTTGTGATCTGGCTGTTTTTCGGCGTGTGGTGTCTGGCCTCTTACCAGAGCTGTGTGCTTTTGTATATTGCGTTATGCATTACCTGCTATCTTCTGGATTTTTTCAGGGATTCCAAAAGAGAATGGAAGGTATATGCCGGACACATTCTGGGACTGATTGCCGGGTTTGCCATTGTATATTTTGCGTATAATGTAGTCATCAGCCGTGCACTTGCAAACAGCTATTATCTGGATGCGCAGATCAAATGGGGAGAATACCCCGTAATGCAGAGTTTTTCGCTGATTTTTGATCATGTGAAATGTATGCTGAACTGGCATATGGAATCCGATGTTTCGGTATTTCCTCTGGCGTGTATCTGTGTCTTTATTCTGTTTTGTTTTTATTTTCTCAAAGAGCGGAAAAATATCGTCATGCTTTTCTTAGGACTTGCCGGACTGATGATTTCGCCGTTTCTCTTTACGATTTATATCGGAGATAAATCCATTGCGAGAACACAGTTTGCCCAGCCTTTGGCATGCGCGGCGGCCTGTGTGCTGTTCTGGGGTATCTGCAATAAATCGAAGGATAAGAAAATGATCTGGGCGAAGCGGGGCAGTATGGCTGCGGCTGCAGTGATTGTCTGGATTTGTATATCATTGATTTTAAAGCTTGAGTATACGGAGGATATCCGGTATCGGGAAGATTCGATTGTTGCCCAGACGATTGCAACGGATCTGGGAAGAATCGAAGGAGCAAAAGAAATGCCGGTTATTTTTGTAGGAGAACGGAAGGCAAAGCTAAACGGAGCGTCTCATCCGGCGGACATATACGGGTATTCCTTTTTCCAGTGGGATCATTCCGTAGGCAATCCCACCGGCGCGACGTGGCGTATTACGGGATTTATGAAGGCCCTCGGCCTTGAGGTGGAGTTCGATGGGAAGCACAGGAATAAGGCGGTGAAGGTGGCGGAGGATATGCCCTGCTATCCGGAGGAAGGATATATTTCCGTTCAGAAAAATTTTGTGGTGATCAAATTGTCGGATACACAGATTCCGGTGGATCATTGAGAACTCAAAGCAGGAAAGTTGACTTTTGATGGTACTGCATTTATAATTTTAATAACTATGGATAGGAATAAGGAGAAAGCAGATGAAACTTTATGAAAACGGCGTTTACCTTGTAAACGGAAATGAATTGATCGAAGATAGCAATACGGCATCCCAGGAGATTTTAAGCAAGACCGGAAAGGATATTACCAAAGAAGAAGCAGCAAAAAATACCATTGCTTACGGTATTTTAAAGGAGCACAATACTTCCGGCAGCATGGACAGGCTGCAGATTAAATTTGATAAATTGACGTCGCATGACATTACCTTTGTAGGAATCATTCAGACGGCAAGAGCCTCCGGACTGGAGAAATTTCCGATTCCCTACGTGCTGACCAACTGTCATAACAGCTTGTGTGCGGTAGGCGGAACCATCAACGAGGATGATCACATGTACGGTCTTACCTGTGCGAAGAAATACGGCGGCGTTTATGTACCGCCCCATCAGGCAGTCATTCACCAGTTTGCAAGAGAAATGCTGGCCGGCGGCGGCAGAATGATTTTGGGTTCGGATTCCCATACCCGTTACGGAGCGCTTGGAACTATGGCAATGGGAGAAGGCGGTCCCGAGCTGGTAAAGCAGCTGTTAAGCCAGACCTATGATATTAATATGCCGGGAATCGTCGGCGTTTATCTGAAGGGAAGTCCTGTAAAGGGCGTCGGTCCTCAGGATATTGCCCTGGCAATTATCGGAGAAGTATTTGCAAACGGATATGTAAAGAATAAAGTCATGGAATTTGTGGGACCGGGCGTATCAAGCTTAAGCGTGGATTACCGGATCGGCGTAGATGTTATGACGACAGAGACAACCTGTCTTTCCTCCATATGGAGAACAGATGATGCCGTAAAGGAATTCTATGAAATCCATGGCAGAAGCGGGGATTATAAAGAATTAAATCCGGGAGAGGTTTCTTATTATGACGGAATGATCGAGCTTGATTTAAGCGAGATCCGTCCGATGATTGCAATGCCCTTCCACCCCAGCAATACCTATACAATTGACGAGTTAAATGCAAATTTAATGGATATATTGGAGGACTGTGAGAAGCGGGCCCAGGTAAGCTTTGACGGAGCCGTGGATCTTGATTTGAAGAGCAAAGTCAGAAACGGCAGATTATATGTGGATCAGGGAATCATTGCCGGATGTGCCGGCGGCGGATTCGAGAATATCTGTGATGCGGCAGATATTTTAAAAGGTGCATCCATTGGACCGGATGAGTTTACACTGAGTGTATATCCGGCGAGTATGCCGATTTATATGGAGCTGGTAAAGAACGGGGCGGCAGCTGCGTTGATGCAGACAGGGGCGATTCTTAAGACGGCGTTCTGCGGACCATGTTTCGGAGCAGGAGATACGCCTGCAAACAATGCGTTTTCCATTCGTCATTCCACAAGAAACTTCCCGAACCGGGAAGGTTCTAAGGTGCAGAACGGACAGGTTGCATCCGTGGCTCTTATGGATGCCCGTTCCATTGCGGCAACGGCAGCCAATAAAGGCTATTTAACGGCGGCGACAGACATGGATACGGAATATACAAAGCCGAAATATTTCTTTGACAGCAAGATTTATGAAAACCGTGTTTTTGACAGCAAAGGTGTGGCAGATCCTTCCGTAGAAATCCAGTTTGGACCGAATATCAAGGACTGGCCGAAGATGAGTGCGCTGCCGAAGCATATGATTTTAAAAGTGGTTGCCGAAATCCATGATCCGGTGACAACAACCGATGAGCTGATTCCTTCCGGAGAGACATCTTCTTATCGTTCCAATCCTCTGGGACTGGCAGAATTTACCCTTTCCAGAAAAGATCCGGCTTATGTGGGCAGGGCAAAGGAGATTCAGAAGGCACAGAAAGCAATTGAAGCGGATACCTGTCCATGTGAGGCAGTTCCGGAATTAAAGAATGCTATGGATGTGATCAAAGCAGGCTATGATGATATCAGCAGAAAGACCGTCGGCGTGGGAAGTACGATTTTTGCAGTAAAACCGGGCGATGGATCTGCCCGTGAACAGGCGGCTTCCTGCCAGAAGGTATTGGGCGGCTGGGCGAATATTGCCAATGAATATGCGACGAAGCGTTACCGCTCGAATCTGATCAACTGGGGTATGCTGCCGTTATTGATTGAAGAAGGCGAGCTGCCGTTTACAAACGGGGATTATATTTTCCTGCCGGATATCAAAAAAGAAATCGAAGACAAGGCGTCTGAAATAAAGGCATTTGTAATAAAAGACGGAGCATTAAAAGAGTTTAAGCTGATGCTGGGTGAACTGACGGATGATGAAAGAAATATTATACTGAAAGGATGTCTGATTAATTACAACAGACAGTAGGAGGTAGCTTTCGTGGAAGAAACGCGGGAAAAGAACAGAAAAAAGAAAGCAGTGCCAGAGTGGGATCTGAAGAAATATATTGTCATTGCAACGGTGACCTTTATTACCTTTTGCTGCTGTATACTGTTTTTCTTCTTTATATATCGTTACCATGGATTTACGGCATACTGGCAGAAAATCATGGGTATCTTACAGCCGATTATTATGGGCTTTATCGTTGCATATCTGTTGAATCCGGTGATGGCCTTTCTGGAAGGATATCTGCTCCGGTATTTGAAGCCCAGGGTTAAGGACGAGCGGAAAGCGAAAAAAATGTCCCGCTCCTTAGGGACGCTGGGGGCGATTGCATTTTTTCTGCTGATTATCTTTTTGCTGTTATATATGATGATACCGGAATTGATCAAAAGTATCCAGAATATGATGGTAAACCTTCCGGCGGAATTGGGTGAATTCGATGACTGGGTGAGCAAGGTTATGGCTGAGGACAGTCAGATGAGAGAGTGGCTTGAAATATTAGGCATTGATATTTCCAGCGCCGGAGGATATGTAGAGAAACTGTTTCAGACCCAGATCCTTCCCCAGATCAATACCTATCTGAGTTATGTGGCGTCCATTACCACCGGTGTGATCAACGCCGTGAAGCTGCTGTTTAATTTTGCAATTGGTCTTGTGATTGCGATTTATCTGCTGACCAGTAAGGAGACATTTATCGGACAGGCAAAGAAGATTGTTTATACTCTTTTGCCGCCCAGATACGGGAATGTAGTGATTCATACTATGCGGATCAGCGATCAGATGTTTGGCGGTTTTATCAGCGGAAAAATATTGGATTCTGCCATTATCGGCGTAATCTGCTATGTGGGGCTGATTATCTTAAGGGTGCCGTACAGTCTTCTGGTAGCAGTGATTGTCGGCGTGACGAATGTAATTCCGTTTTTCGGACCTTTTATCGGAGCAGTGCCGAGTGTTATTCTGATTGCACTGGCAGATCCCATCAAGGGCTTGTATTTTCTGATTTTTGTACTGGTTTTGCAGCAGGTAGACGGCAATATCATCGGTCCGAAAATTCTGGGGGACTCCACAGGATTATCTGCCTTCTGGGTTGTGTTTGCAATCTTGGTGGGCGGCGGATTGTTTGGATTTATGGGAATGCTTTTAGGCGTGCCGACCTTTGCGGTGATTTATTACCTCCTTCGTGAAGCGGCGGCATATATTTTACGAAAGCGTAAGCTGCCGGAGGAAACGAGAGATTATATCCGGATGCATAATGTAAATACAAAAACAGGTGATCTCTGTTACAAAGAGGAAAAATAAAGGCGTATTTTTGAGGTGACGCAATTGGATAAATACGAATATAAATTAAAATTAGATCAGATGAAGGCATTGACCGCCGAAGGGAATTATGCAGCCGCAGCAGAGATTGTGGATTCCATTAACTGGCGCAAAATAAAAAATGTGAATCTGTTAGTCAAGGCCGGAGATATCTATATCAGACAAAAACGTTATGAAGAAGCAAGAGATATTCTGTTTATGGCCTATGATCGTTCCCCCATTGGAAGAATGATTATATATCGTCTGGCAGAAATTTCTGTTAAAATGAAGAATTTGGATGACGCGGAGGAATATTACCGTGAATTTGTGGAGATTGCACCTCATGATAATCTCAAATACGTACTTCGTTATAAAATCAGCAGGGCAGAAAACGCGGATATTCAGACGCTGATTGCAATTTTGGAAGAATTAAAGGAAGCAGAATATACGGAAGAATGGGCATATCATCTAGCCTATTTGTATCATAAAGCAGGAGAGAGTGAAAAATGTATTGATGCCTGCGATGAATTGATTTTGTGGTTTGGAGAGGGAATTTATGTGGAAAGAGCATTGGAACTTAAAATGCTGTATCAGCCCCTTTCAAAAGCACAGGAGGACAAATACCGGACGTTCCGGCAGCGTAGGGACGGTTTGAAAGAGATACATCCCAAAGAGGAAAATGTAGTACGGATTCCTCTTGTACAGGAAAATGTAGAAAAATTCAATACGGCGAATCTGCAGGAGGAGCTTGCAAAAAGCATGCAGCAGATTATGGATGCGACGGAGAAAGAGACCGTAGATGACACCATGGACAATATCAAGAAAATGGTAGAGGAAATTCCATATCTGCAAATGGGACATCACGAAGAAGCGGCAAAAGCAGAAGAAACGGCTCACATTGAAACGGACGAAGAAATTAATGATTCTCTGAGAGATAATTTTAAAGAGATGTTGCTGGAAGATCAGGATGGACAATACAGGATGCCGGTAAATAACGGCGTGAGAGAGCCTCAGATCAACGGTCAGATGAGTATTGAAGACGTGCTCAGCGAATGGGAAAAAACCAGAAGGGCAGCGCAGACGGCACTGCAGATGGCGCAGCAGCAGAAGCTGGAATCGGCGAAGGCACGGGCACTGCAGGAGGCCGGAGATATTATGGACCGTCTTGCCGATGTCATACCAAAATTGGATGCAGGAATTACACCCAGTCAGCTGATGCAGGAGGAATATCTGCAGGGAGATGTTATTTCCAATGAAGAACGCGCCGGCAGATATGTAGCAGATATGAATGATATGCTCCAGCAGCAGATCAATAAACTGCAGGAGGAAGTAAAGACAGAAGAAGCGCTTCCGAAGCGGGAGGAATCACCCGCAGAAGAGCACGAGCTGCTGCGCAGAATCAAACGGGCGAAACCCAATTTTGATGCGCAGATCGGGCTGAGACCTTATGTGCCGAGACAGTTTGAAGCACAGGAGGATTTCGGAGAAGAGATTTCGGATGAAAGAGCTGGCCGGGAGGAAACGTTCGAAGAATATATTCCGGATGAAAGAAATGAGCAGGAGAAGGATTTCGAAGAATATATTTCGGATGAAGCAGCGATCCCGGAGGAAAGTCTCGAAGAAGAAAGCGCAGAAGAAACGAATGGCCAGGAGATGTTTTCCGAAGAAGAAATTTCAGAGGAGATGAAACTGGCGGAAGCAGAATTTTACGGGGTGCCTGTAGAAAAGCTGCCGGAGGCAGTGGAAGAAAAATTGCAGGAATCCTTATTGCCGAAGGGATATACGGCACCGCAAAATCCCGAGCCGGACTCCTCATTGCTAAAGCAGGATACAAAGGAGATCTGGACCAAAAAACTGGCGGCGGCTTTGGATGAGCGGGAGAAGGAGCTGGCAGAGCCGGAGCAGAAGCCGGCGGATAAGGCAGAGACGGCGGTTGCTGAAATTACAAAACTCAGCGAAGAACAAAAGGAGATTTTTTCTTATTTTGTCCCGGTGGCAGGCATGGAAACGCAGATCTGCAGGGTTTTGACGGATACATCCGACAGACTCAGAAGGGGAGATGTTTTGTCGGATGGACATATTCTCATACAGGGAGGAAACGGATGCGGCAAAACCGTTCTGGCAATGGCATTGATCCGGGCGCTTCAAAAAGAAACGAAGCTGCTAAAGGGAAAGGTCGGCAAGATTGATGCCAAAATGCTGAATAAAAAGGATTTGAGCAAGCTTTTTCAAAAGGTAGCAGGCGGATGTCTGGTAATCGAACGGGCAGGAGAGCTGAATCGGGAAACTGCCGTGAAGCTGTCTCTTCTGCTGGAAAACAGTGAAAGCGGCGTGCTGCTTATTATGGAGGATACCAGGGCAGGACTGGAGCAGGTTCTTGGCAGGGATGAGGGATTGACCAGGAAATTTACGGAGAAGATCAAAATCCCGGTGTTTACCAGTGATGAGCTAGTGGAATTTGCCAGGGCTTATGCCCATGATCTGGACTATGAAATAGATAATATGGGTGTGTTGGCGCTCTATAACCGGATCAGTAACATTCAGAGACTGGATCAGGCGACAACATTAACGGAAGTAAAAGGAATCGTAGACGAAGCAATTGAGAAGGCAGAAAAGAAATCCTTGAAAAAAGCATTTTCCATTATTACTTCCAGAAGATATACAGAGGATGATTATGTGATTCTCAGGGAGAAGGATTTTGAAGAATAAATAAAAAACCGGAGGGTAGGAGTATGGGTAATTTTACAGAGCTGGACATGTATTTGTTCGGACAGGCAACACACTATGACATTTACAAAAAGCTGGGGGCACATCCGCAGACACGGGGAAGAAAAAAGGGAATCTGTTTTGCCGTATATGCACCCCATGCGCAAAAGGTTTTTGTCATAGGAGAATTTAATGACTGGGACGAGACCTCACATGAAATGGAACGCCTTGAACCAAAGGAAACAGGTATTTATGAATTGTTTGTTCCGGGACTTGGAACAGGCAGCCTTTACAAATATCTGATTGAGACGCCGGATGGGCGGAAACTTTATAAGGCAGACCCCTACGCCAATTATGCAGAGGTACGGCCGGGAACGGCATCCCGCATTGCAGACATTGACCATTTTAAATGGACAGACAGTGTATGGATGAAAAAGCGTGCAGAAGCAGAGACAATGGATGAGCAGCCCATGAGTATTTATGAGGTGCATCCGGGCTCCTGGATGCGACATCCCGGATATGAAGAGGATACGGGATTTTATTCCTACCGGGAATTTGCAAAGGCACTCTGTACCTACGTAAAGGATATGGGCTATACGCATATAGAGCTGATGGGGATTTCAGAATATCCCTTTGACGGTTCCTGGGGCTATCAGGTAACCGGATATTATGCACCGACTTCCAGGTATGGTACACCGGAGGATTTTGCATGGATGATCAATTATTTCCATAAGAACAATATCGGCGTTATTTTAGACTGGGTTCCGGCGCATTTCCCGCGGGATGCCCATGGATTGGCAGAATTTGACGGACAGGCATTATACGAATATGCAGATCCCAGAAAAGGAGAGCATCCGGACTGGGGAACGAAAATTTTTGATTACGGCAACAATCAGGTTAAAAATTTCCTGATCGGAAGCGCATTGATGTGGGTAGAGCATTATCATATTGACGGACTGCGGGTAGATGCAGTAGCGTCGATGCTTTATCTGGATTACGGCAAGGACGACGGACAGTGGGTAGCCAACCAGTACGGGGAGAACAAGAATCTGGAGGCGATTGAATTTTTCCGTCATATCAATACCCTGATTACAGGAAGAAATAAGGGCGCGGTTATGATTGCAGAGGAATCCACCGCATGGCCTATGGTAACAGGGCCGGCCCAGGAGGGCGGCTTGAATTTCTCTCTGAAATGGAATATGGGCTGGATGCATGATTTTCTGGATTATATGAAGCTGGATCCCTATTTCCGAAAGGACAATCACAATAAGATGACATTTGCCATGTCTTATAACGGCAGTGAAAAATACATTCTGGTGCTTTCCCATGATGAGGTAGTGCATCTGAAATGCTCCATGATTAATAAGATGCCGGGACTGGGAGAAGATAAATTCTCTAATTTGAAAGCAGGCTATGCATTTATGATGGGGCATCCGGGTAAAAAGCTTTTGTTTATGGGACAGGAGTTTGCACAGCTCCACGAATGGAATGAAAAAACGGAGTTAGAATGGTATCTGCTGGAGCAGCCGGAGCATAAGCATATGCAGGATTATGTCAGAGAGCTGCTGCATTTATACAAAAAATATCCGGCAATGTATGAATTGGATCACAGCTGGGACGGCTTTGAATGGATCAATGCCAATGACAATGAAAGAAGTATCTTCAGCTTTATCCGGAAGAGTAAGGATGGAAAGAACTGTCTGTTGTTTGTCTGCAATTTCACGCCGGTAGAAAGAGAAGATTACCGGGTGGGCGTACCTGCAGGCAAGTCTTACCGGTTAATTTTCAACAGCGACGATGAGAAGTTCGGCGGAACAGGTACGAAACGTCCGGTAAGCTATAAGGCAAAGAAGCAGGAATGTGACGGACGGAAATATTCGTTTGCATATCCCCTTCCGGCATATGGCGTTGCGATATTTAAATTCTCATATTAAAAAGAACGATAAACACACAAGCGGATTAAAATTCTGCCTGTGTGTTTATTTTTTGCAGAAATTAACCGACATATTATATAGCAGAATGCGGTTATATCGGAACGTATATAGATTAAGAAGAATACGGAGCAGAGCATATGAAAATAGAAAAAAACAGCTTATTGGAGCAGCAGGTTCAAAATGACCAGACTTTTGCAAAAGCAAAGGTTACAACATCCTTTTCCGAGGTAAAAAAGGCGAAGACAGACGCACTGGATAAATCTGTCCGTGTCGGACAGACAGGTTATGACAAAGAAGATCTGAAAAAAAGTGCGGTAGAAGAATTTCAGGAGAAAATGGGCGGTCAGATGAGCGCGGCGGACCGGAAAAACCAAATGGCAGTCCTGTCGAATACCCTCACGCCGGAGGACTACAAAAAAGCCCAGGAGGACGGTTTTTCGCTCCGAAGTACGGACAGCGGAACGATTGTCACGGTTACAGATGAAATCAAAGCACAGCTGGCAAAAGCGGGAGTGGATGTTTCCGCTATGGGCGGATCGCTGACAAAGGAACAGCTGGAAGAGATCGGAGGCAGCCTTGCGGCGGCAAATCGTCTGGAGCATTATTTTAAGGCGGCAGATCTTCCGCCTACCGAAGAGAATATGACAGAGGGCATGGAGGCGCTTACTCAGGCAGAGGAGCTGCAGTCACTGTCCAAAGGAGCCATAAAATATATGCTGGATAATCACTTAAGTCCCAGCATTGCCAATCTTTATATGGCGGAATTTTCCGGAAGCGCGGCGTATGCGCCTTCCGAAGAAGCGATTGATTTTGACGCATTAAAGGATCAGATAGAACGAACAATTACCGCAGCCGGAGCAGAAGTAAACGAACACACAATTGCCGACAGTCAGTGGATGATTCAAAGCAACATTGCCTATACAGTGGAAAACTTCTCCTATATGCAAAAGCTGGAGGGAATTTCCTTTCCGGTAGAACCCAATGAAATGGCAGCTGCCATTGCATCGGCTGTAGCGGAAGGCGAACGGCCGAAGGATGCTATGCTGCTGCAGGAATATACATTGACAGCCCAGGCACAGCATGCGGTAGAAGTGGTAACAGAGGCGACGGATGAAGATATTGCTTATCTGGCAGCCAACCATATGGAGCTGACCATTGAAAATTTAGAACAGACAGCTTCTTTGAGAAAACAGGGTGCGCTGGATTTGACTTCGGCGAAAAGCGCGATAGAAGAAAGCAATGGAATTTCGCCCTATGGAAGTGAAGAAGGCGGCAGTCAGGCAGCGGGAAATAACGCGCTGGCCTTTCTGACGGCGAAGCGGATTCTGGAGGAAACACGCCTTGCCATGACGACAGAGGCAAACCGGGCCCTTATGAAACAGGGTATTTCCATAGATACGAAGCCGCTGGAAGAACTGGTGGAGCAGTTAAAGGAGCAGGAAAATAATTATTATGCCGCGCTGCTGGGCGAAAAAGGTGAGGCCGTCGACGCTTCTATGACAGAGCTGTTTGAAACGACGACGCAGAAGGTTTCTGATTTGAAGCAGATGCCTGCATACCTGCTGGGAATGAAGGAATATTCCCTGGATACCGTAAACGGACTGCACGATGCAGGAAAAGCGCTGCAGAGTACTCTTGATAAGGCAGGGGAAAGCTATGAAGCGCTGATGACCGAGCCGAGAAAGGATCTGGGAGATTCCATTCAAAAAGCATTTTCCAATGTGGATGATATTCTGACAGATCTTGGCATGGAAAAGAGTGAGGCAAACAGGCGGGCCGTACGGATTCTGGCATATAACAGTCTTGAGATCAACGAAGAGTCTGTGCTGACGATGAAAGCGGCGGATGAGCGGGTACAGAGAACCTTTTCCAATTTGACGCCTGCCACAGTGCGGGAATTGATCCGGCAGGGCAGCAATCCGCTGGATATGAATCTGGATGCATTAAACAAAAAAGCAGAAGAAATTCAATCTGCAAACAGTGATATGGATACGGAGCGATTCAGCGAATATCTTTGGAAATTAGAGCAGAATCACAGCATTTCCAAAGAAGAGAGGGAATCTTTTATCGGTGTATACCGCTTGATTCATCAAATTGAAAAAACAGACGGCGCAGCCATTGGAGCATTGGTCAGCCAGGGTGCGGAATTTACGATGCGAAATCTCTTAACGGCAGTACGCAGCGCTAAGAAGAGCGGCATGGATTATACCGTAGATGATGATTTTGCAGGAGTAGATTCTGTTTCCACAAGTACAAAATCCATTACGGAGCAGGTGGAGACGGCATATCAGGCGGACTGTATGAAGGATGTTATGGAAACATTAACGCCTGTTACACTGCAAAAGCTGCTAGAGAGCCCGGACTGGGAGAATTATACGCCAGAGCAGTTAAAACAGGCTTTGGCAGAATACGCCAAAGAAACGGCCGAGGAGGAGGCGGTTTTGGATTCTGCCTATGCGAGGGACCAGTTAGAGGAGATCAGACAGGCGGCGGCAGCCGATGAAGAAGTATACCGTTTTCTGGAGCGTTATGAGATTCCGAATACCACGGATAATATTATAGCTGCAAACCGTCTGATCAACAGACGCAGCCAGGTGTTCTCGCGGATGTTTAACAGTGATGAGGTTTTTTCCGGAGAAAATGTGGACTTTGCCGGGATTCAGGAAGAAATCTTAAGGCGTTTTGGAGAAGCCATTAAAACGCCGGAGGAGATGGCTGCAGCACAGGAGACACTGGCGGAAACGGCAGAAAATGTAATGAAAACCATGATTGCCGATGATGAACACATTACCAGCATGGATATCCGGGAATTAAAGCTGATGAATACGCAGATTTCCATTGCAGGAAAGATGGCCGACGACGAGGAATATACGATTCCGGTTATGGTGGGCGGAGAAGTGACAAATCTCTCCTTGAAAATTGTCCGGGGCAAATCCCAAAAGGGCATGGTGGAAATTCTTTTTGAAACGGAAAAGACGGGCAAAGTGGCAGCCAGTCTGGAAGCCAGGGAAAAGGGCATTTCCGGCATTGTTGCGGCAGACAATATGGAAACGAAGAAGCTTTTGGAAGACCATATACCGGATATTACAAAGGGATTTGGAGAAGAAGCGGGAGATCTTCAGGTTACATATGTCAGCAAGCTGAATTTTTCCCGGTTTTCCCAGAATATAAACAGAAACCGGCAGTCCGGAGAACAGGATGAAGAAACGTATCAGATCCAGACATCCCGGCTGTATAAAATTGCAAAGGGCTTTATTGAAAACGTTAAGGAACTGGAAATTTAGGCCGATATAATGGTCAGAGAAAACAGAACGAATCAAACTACAAGGATGTAGCAGCATTGCATGGAGGCGGAAGAATAGGAAGGTATCGAATATGAAAATTAACCACAATATGTCAGCGGTTGTTACAAATGCACAGCTATTAAAAACAGAAGGCGGACTGGCTGCTTCTATGGAACGTTTATCCTCAGGACTTAAGATCAACCATGCCAAGGATGATCCGGCAGGTATGGCGATTACCAATAAGATGCAGGCTCAGATCGATGGCCTTGCAAAAGCTTCCGAAAGTGCATCAAACGGAATCAGCGTACTGCAGATTGCAGATTCTGCATTGGGAGAGATCACGGATATGCTTCAGAGAATGCGGGAGCTGTCTGTACAGGCGGCAACGGATACCAATCAGTTAGAGGAAAGAGAAAAGATTCAGGAAGAGATTGAATCACTGGTTGAGGAAGTAGACCGTATTTCCAGAGATACGGAATATAATACCAAGAAATTATTGAACGGAACCTCTGATACAAGGGTTTACGGAGATAAATTTTCCAGAATGTCCATTTCCGATACCGTAAGGACGGGAGAATACAAAATGTCAGTTGATGCGGCCGCTACACAGGCGTCACTGCTGAGCAACAGCACCGATCCAAACGGAACCGGCGTTGCTCCGGCAGGAAAAGTCGTTATCAATGGTATGGAGATACCGATTTCAGAAGGCGAATCCGCAGAAAGCGTGTTTGAGAAATTAAGAGAAGGTGCAGAGCTTGGGGATGTCAGTCTTGTGATCACCGATGGAACGACAACCCCGGAGGGCGGATATACGGCACTGGATAAAGAGTTTGCATTTGGAGATCAGCTGGCTTTCGTATCCAATCAATACGGAGTATCCGCCGCTGTGGAGATCAGCTGCAGCAACAAAGCGCTGGAGCAGTTTTTGGGATTGGGAACAACGGCAACGCCGGGAAAAGATGCGGAAATTACCTTAGACCGCAGCGATGCGTCTGCTTTTGGCGCACAGGCAACCATTTCTTTAGATGGCAATAAAGTTAAGATAACAGATATCAACGGTTTTGAAATGAATTTTATGCTGGATGCAGGTGCAGAAGGCGATGTGAACATTAATGTAACCGATATCGGCAGGATGACGCTGCAGATCGGAGCAAACGAGCATCAGACTATGGATGTACGAATCCCGGAGGTTTCCAGCAAGACACTTTATCTGGATGAGGTGGATGTGACAAAGGTAGAAGGCGGCGATCGGGCGATTTCCCAGCTGGACCGGGCGATCTCTATTACGTCATCTGTACGGTCGGCAATCGGTGCATACCAGAACCGTCTGGAGCATGCTGTTGACAGTCTGGATGCTTCCAATGAAGACATGACAAATGCGATTTCCCGTATCGGAGATACCGATATGGCAAAGGAAATGTCAGAGTACACCAAATATACAGTATTACAGCAGGCAGGAACCTCTGTGCTGGCACAGGCAAATGATATTCCCCAGACAGTGCTTCAGCTGCTGCAGTAAGAGGTAATACATATGAAACAGGAACAGGTACAGGATTTTACCAGAAGAATCAGCCAGAGCAACAAAAGCGCTCTGGTGGTGATTATTTATGATATTATATTTGCATATATCAAAGATGCCGAAGACGGTTTGGCCTGCGATGATTACGAGGGCTTTAAGAAAGCCCTTGCAAAAGCAGGAAAAGGCGTGGATGAGCTGATCCATTCTCTTGATTTTCACTATGAGATATCAAAGGATTTGTATGCATTGTATGTTTTTGTCAAAGAGACTTTGGCAAAAGCGGTGATCAAAAAGCGGACGGATGAGCTGGCGGATGTCAAAGAGGTTCTCATGAATCTGTATACAGCATTTGTGGAAGCTGCCAAACAGGATCATTCGAACCCCTTAATGCAGAATACGCAGCAGGTATATGCCGGGATGACATATGGTAAAAATAATTTAACAGAGACATTTCAGGAACCGGAAACTTCCAGAGGATTCTTCGCGTAAGAATCCTCTATTTGTTTTACACGGCTTAAAAGAAACTGATAGCGCATCTGTACCGATTGTACCTGGTAGATATAACAATCGATCAGATCCGGTTCCACAGCATTGGAAAGATTTGTATAAGCAGAATCCAGATCATGCTTTGTCCGGTCTAAATCCTCCAGTAACAGAGAATATCGTTTATCACGAAAGATGCTGTTTTCAAGAATTCGCTTCATAGTATCCCCGCTTTCTGAACAGTCATAATGTGCTGTATCGCATGGTACAGCACAATCATATCCCTACTTAAATTATAGTCAGAAAAATCCAGAATATACAGAAAAAAGGCATATCTTCCAAAAAAAAGTATATATTGTATCAGGATAAGACGAGGGTGAGGAATGTTGTATGGATATAAAAACGGGTGCATTGGCACTGGGCGGTATCTGTATGCTGGCGCTGGCAATCGGTGTGCTGCGCAGAAAAGCAGAAATCGTACTGAATTTTTTTGTAAGGGCAATTCTGGGCATTGTGGCGATTTATACGGTCAATATGATGTTGAACGGATTGGGGATTGAAGAAGCGGTGGGATTGAATCTCATTAACGTTTTGACAGTGGGAAGCCTTGGTACAGGAGGGTTTGCGTTGCTTTATGGAATTTTGTTTTACAATATGTTGTGAAGTTTTCACAAAATTGCAAAAACTGCAAAAAATCTATAGACAAATTTTAGGGACAGAGCTATAATGCAGTACATCAAAGAAAGATGCGAGGTGGTGAATTGGAAGTGTGAAAACGGCATTGCTGTTTGGTTTGCTGATCACAGCGGCAGTGCAGGATCTTAAGTCTGGAAAGATTTCAAACAGACTGATCGTCACAGGCCTTATGATCGGAGTTGCGATTCAGGTTACAGAATACCGGGTTTGGGGCGTATATTATTTTCTCAGGAACATATCGGTTCCTGTCATTCTTTTATATCTTTTATTTCAAATGCATGTCCTTGGGGCAGGCGATATCAAATTATTTTCCATGATAGGCAGTATACTTACAACAGGAGAATTATTGCAATGTATGGCGTATAGTTTTTTGACGGCAGGAGCGGCGGCAGTCTTATTTCTGGCAGCAGACGCAGACCGGCGGCAAAAGCTTCGGTGTGCCGGAAGCTATTTATTTCATATGCTGCGGACAGGAGAAATCAAGCCGTATCCGTTAGCCTGTGAACCGGGAAGATACCGATTTGCTTTTTCTGTGCCGATTCTGTTCGGAACGGCGGCTGCATTGCAGTTCCCCTTAAGTTACTGGAACGGAGGTGTATATTGATTCAATTAAAAATTGCGTTTTTAGACGAAGAGGAGGCATATTTAGAACAGCTGAAAGGATATCTGGTCCGCAAAAAGGAGATGTTTTTCAAGATCTGGACATTTTCTGCTTCAGAAGCATTTCTGGCCTGTGAAAAGCAGATGGCATTTGATGCTGTTGTGATGACGGAACGCTTTTGGGCTTTATTATATAACGCTGCGGCAGAGAGGAAACAGATTTTTCTGCTGGAGAGAGCCGGAAGTCTGCCGTTTGCGGAATGTCTGTTTGTCCGGAAATATCAAGCGGCAGAAAATGTACTCGGACAGATCTGTGCAATGCTCTGGCAGGAAAACAGGGAGGAGCAGAAGGGCCTTTTTGAAAAACCGGCGGAGCTGATCGGAATTTATTCGCCCGTACATCATGAGGACCAGGTGCTTTTTGGTATGACAATGGCACAGATTCTGGGAGAGGAGCAGAAGGTGCTGTATGTTAATTTAATGGAGCACAGCGGTTTTTGCCGACTGACAGGAGCAGAGGTATCAGAGGATATCGGGGATCTGATCTACGGGATGATGCAGAAAGAATATGATTTTACCGTTGGAATGCACAGAATTTCCAGAACCTATAAGGATTTTGACTATATCCCTCCGGTGGTCAATCCGGAGCATCTTTTTGAGATGACAAAAGCAATGTTTGAACAGCTTTTGCTGGAAATGAAAAACTGCAGCGGATACGACGTTGTAATCATTGATTTCGGAACGATATTTTTGGGATTTGCAGAAATGATGCCTGCGTTTGAAAGCTTTTATTGTCTGGGCAGAGAGGGCAAGCTCAACCGCTACCGTATGGAGGAATTTCTGGAGTATCTTGGCAAAGAAGGAGAGCATACCACAGCCCGTATGAACCGGATTCTTCTTCCGGAGCAAATGTATTTTCCGGAAGAGGGCAGTCCCCTTGAAAGCAGTCTGTATGGCGGCATGGGGGATTATATCCGCAGATGTCTGTACGGAGGGACGGAAATTGGATGAGAGAAAATTATATGCCCAGATGAAGGAGAATGTCCTTGCAGGAGCAGATCATACCAGAGAGCTGTCCAATTCGGAATTAAAGGCTTGCATTGAAAAAGAGCTGCAAAGCAGAGACAAGGAGAAATTGTTTTCCTTTGAAAAACGCAGACAGTATGCAGACAGCTTATTTGCTTCTTTTCGCCGGTATGGAGTGTTACAGGAGCTGATGGAAGATGAGGCTGTAACAGAGATATTAGTAAACGGGCCCATGCATATTTTTTATGAAAAAGCGGGAAAACTGCATTGTTTTGAAAAAACATTTTCCGGAGAAGAGGAGTTGGAGGATCTGATCCAGACGATTTGTGCAGGCGGAAACCGTATGGTCAATGAAGCCTCTCCCATCGTCGATACGAGACTGCCGGACGGCTCCCGTGTAAATATTGTCTTAAAGCCCGTCTCTTTAGATGGCGCATCTATATCGATTCGTAAATTTTCAAAAGAACCGATGCATATGGCAGCTTTATTGTCGTACGGTTCCCTGTCGAAAGAAATTTCACTTTTTTTAGAAAAACTGGTGATTGCCGGATACAATATTTTCGTTTCCGGAGGAACCAGTTCCGGCAAAACCACCTTTTTAAACGCCTTATCCGAATATATTCCGAAAGAGGAACGGGTGATTACAATTGAAGATTCTGCAGAACTGCAATTAAACGGAATTGCAAATCTGATCCGTCTGGAAACGAGGATGTCGGGCTTTGAAGGCGTTTCGCCCATTGGTATACGGGATCTGATCAAAACGGCGCTTCGGATGCGGCCGGATCGTCTGATCGTAGGAGAGTGCAGAGGTGCGGAAGCAATTGACCTTTTAAGTGCAAATAATACGGGGCATTCCGGCAGTCTTGGCACGGGGCATGCCAACAGTGCTTACGATATGATTAACCGTCTGGAGACAATGGTGTTAATGGGAATGGATTTGCCCATCGTTGCGATACAGGGACAGATCGTTTCCGGAATAGATTTGTTTATCCATTTGGGAAGAATGCGGGACAAAAGCCGGAAGGTACTGGAAATTGCAGAGCTGGATCAGGTTGTAGACGGAAAAATCCGGTTAAATGTATTGTACCGGTTTGCAGAAACCGGGGAAAAGGGAGGGAAAATTCAGGGCGAATGGAAAAAAACAGGAGACCTTTTGCACAGGGAAAAATGGGAGGCGGCAGGTTTTTGATCTGCAAAAAGCAAATGATCGCAGCGGGAATGGCGGCAGTAATCAGCGGTATGATTTCGTTTCTGTTTTATCATTCCCTGTGGGGCATGTGTACACTTCCGATGACATTCTGTCTCTTTCGCAAATATACGGACCAAAGGGAGGAGAATCGGCGGCAGAAGCGTTTGAATCTGGAATTTAAAGATTATATGTATGCCATCAGCAGTGCATTGTCCGCGGGATATTCCGCAGAACGGGCTTTTTTGGCAGGATTAAAGGATATGGAGCGGCTGTATGGAGAGACTTGCGTCTTGAAACAAGCATTGGAATCCATGGAAAAAAGACTTTCCCTGCAGGAGCCGATAGAACATATTCTTAAGGATTTTGCAGAAGAAAGTAAAAGTGAGGATATTGAGACCTTTGTGGAAATTTTCTGTTATGCAAAGCGGAGCGGCGGTGATTTCATCCGCATTATAGAGATGTCTGTGGGAAGGCTTTGCGACAAAATCGAAGTTCTGGAGGAAATTCATACGGTAATGGCAGAAAAGGTACTGGAGCAGAAAGTTATGTGTGTCGTGCCTCTTGGGATTTTATTGTTTTTTAAGCTGACGTCACCGGAGTTTATTGGCGTTTTATACGGAAATGTTCTGGGAATTGTGATTATGACCATTGCGCTTTTCCTGTATGGAACAGCATTTTTTCTGGGAATGAAGATTATGGAGGTTGAGGTATAGGAATGATAGTATGCGGCGGCGGAGGAATTGTCTGCCTGTTGGTTATGATCCTTTTGCGCAGACATCCGGTTATGGAGAAAATACAAAGTCCCTGCAGGATGGTACTCATATTTTGTATTATGGGCTGTCTGGCAGAGGCCGCAGGATATAAGGAGAATCCGGAAATGGCGCAGGGCGAAATAGAAAGAAATGAACCGGGGGAAGGTGACCGGGAAGCAGAGGCCTTTGTGTATCTGCAGGAGGAGAATACAGAGTATCCTCTGACACTTACGATCGAAGAACGAAAATATCATAAAAAAGAGGAAGAAAAGCTGCTGGCAGCGGCCAAAGAGGAGATAAAACAGACCTTTTGCGGGACAAATGTTTCTATGGACCAGATCAGGACGAATCCGGTGGTTTTGGAAACATACCAGAATGGAAGAGTCGCTGCGGAATGGCTCTTTTCCAATGAGGAGGCGGTCTCGCCGGAAGGAAAACTCAATCAGACGGCCCTGGGGGAAGGGGCGGAAGAGATAGAAGCAATGGTTTCTTTAAGATGCGGGGAAGGAGAAGAGCTTTACCGGTTTTCTTTTTCTGTGATACCGGAAAAGAAGAACAGAAGAGATCAGACAGCCCTGGCGGTTCAAAAGGAGATTCAAAAGCAGGATCAGACAAATGCCATTGTGAAGCTGCCGAAGGAGATAAACGGACAGAAAATCAGCTGGAGGGATGCAGCGGCAGTCCAATCGACGGAATTGTTCGGACTTGGTATATTGGCCGCAGTAACAGCTGCCTATGTGAAAAAGGAACAGAAGGAAAAAGAAAGGCGGAGACGGAAACAGAATCTTCTGGCAGGCTATCCGGAATTTGTCAGTAAGCTGTCCTTGCTTCTGGGAGCGGGGATGACGATATCGGCAGCGCTGCGGAAAATAAATCAGATGTATCAGCAGAAGAAGAAAAAAGGAAACGGCAGGGATGCAGTCTATGAAGAATTGCATCAGATGCTCTGCAAAATGGACAATGGCATGGGAGAGCTGCGGGCGTATCAGGAGTTTGCCAGACAATGTGAACTCAGACCGTACCGAAAGCTGGTATCTCTGCTGATATCCGGACAGACAACAGGCGGCCGGAGATTGATGGAACAGTTAAATGAAGAAGCAGAAAACGTATTTTCAGAACGCAAAAATACAGCTCGTAAACTGGGTGAGGAGGCAGGAACGAAAATGCTTCTGCCAATGATGATGATGCTGGTCATTGTCATGGGGATTGTAACCATTCCGGCGTTCTTGTCAATTTACGGGACATAAAAATCAAATATCTCAGGGAATTCCCTGATGTGTTGAAAAACCCACAATAAGAAAAAGGAAAAGGAGCAGAAAAATGAGAAAATGGAATGATTTTTTAATGGAAGAAGAAGCAAACGGCGTAGTAGAGGTAATTCTGATTCTGGTGGTCTTGATCGGGGCAGTGGTTATTTTCCGGAAGCAGCTGCAGGCATTGGTGCAGGATTTGATGCAGTCTGTGGAAAAGAAGGCAAAAGCAGTGGAATGATGAGAAATGTAAAAAAAGACGCATCCGTTACCGTGCCCCTTTGTATGATGATTTTGGCTATGGCGGCATTGCTGTTTGCTCTGGTGGAAGGCGTCCGGTACTATGGGTTAAAAGCCGATGCCAAAGACGGAACGAAATTGGCGGTGGAATCTTTGTTTGCGGGCTATCAGCCTTTGTTGTTGGAGGAATACGGAATGTTTTTTCTGGATGGCAATTTTGGCGGCAGCGATTTTCGGATTGAAGGGGCAGAAGACGAAATAAAGGCAGTGCTGTACGAGAACTTGATTGCGGAAAATGAGGCAGAGGGAATTGGGTTCTATCGTATGCAGTCGGCAGATGCAGAGGTGACCGGATATCAGCTGGCAACTGATGCAAAGGGAAAAGTATTTGAGATGCAGTCCGCCAAAGCAATGAAAAAGAAGCTGGGGAAGCAGGCGGCGAAGAAGCTTTTAGAGAAAATTCTGGGAGTTGAAAAGCAGACACAAAACGCCAAGAATCCGGAGGAAGCAATTGCCGATGCCAATCAGGCATTAAAAGAGATAGAAGAAAAGAAAAAAACGGAGAAAGAAAGCGGCGGACAGAGCAAGAAAAAGAGTACATCAGACGAAAAGGCAGATCTAAGCCATCCGGCAGTGGAAAATCCCCTGGATACCATAAAAAAGCTGAAAAAAGAAGGGATTTTGACCTTGGTTCTTCCGTCAGGGAAAACGGTTTCCGAAAAAACCTGCGATACGGCAGATTGCCTTATGAAGCGAAGCTGCAGGACGGGAACATGGGCATGTGAAGAAAAGCCGGGCTGGTATGAGCGGATCTTGATGCAGGAGTTTTTAAAGCCCCTGATCGGCAATGCAGTCATGCCAAAGGAAACGGGAAGCCTGTCTTACGGAACGGAATATCTGATCTGCGGGAAGGACAGCGACAAGGAGAATTTAAAGAAAACCGTAAACAAGCTGCTGCTGTTAAGGGAAACCGTAAATTTTCTGTATTTGCAGACTGACGAAAGCAAGAAGGCCGAAGCTCTGGCAGCAGCTTCGGCAGCCGGAGGAGCGCTGGCGGCTCCGGCAATCCCTGTAATAGAACAGGGAATTTTAGCTGCATGGGCCTATGTGGAAAGCCTCTGTGATGTCAGGGCATTGCTATCCGGCGGAAAGATACCGCTGCTCAAATCCCCGGACACCTGGCATACACAGCTTTCGAATCTGTCTGAAATCGTAAAAACAGATTATGTGGGAGAGCAGCAGGGGCTTTCCTATGAAACCTATTTAGATGTTTTGTTATATGCAAAAACGGTAAAGCAAATTGCATACCGAAGTATGGATCTTATGGAATGGCAGCTGAAAAGCAAAACAGAAACGGCAGACTGCCGTATGGATCATATGATTACAGGGATTCAATTTAGCGCTGAATATGATGCAGATACCTTGTTTTTTGATATATTCGGGGAAGATTCTGTGGGCGGATATCGTTTTTTGGAAAGAGAGGAGTACCTATATGGACCATAAAAAAATGCGGATACAAGGGAGCGTCTCTGTAATTCAAAATCAAATCTCTCTACCTGTAAATAAAAAGAACCGGATCATTTCAAAGCAAATGTACAAGGAGGCGCTCCCTTGTGTTCGTATGGAGGGTTCCTATATGACGGAGCTTGCAGTAGGTATTCCTTTCTTTGTGGGATTTTTACTGCTTCTGTTGTTCTTTTTCCGGGTTCTGGCAGTGGAGCAGGAGGTGGGAAATGCGCTTTTGGTTTCCGGAAGAAAGCTGGCGGTTATTTCTTGTCAGGAAGGAGAGAACCCCATGGAGACAAGCCTGACGGCAAAGGCAATGCTGCTTAAAAATCTGCCAAAGGATTCCTTTGCAGCGGCATTTATCCGAGGAGGAAGATCGGGAATTTCTTTGAAGAATTCGGATTTTTCCGGAAATTATATTCGTTTAAAGGCAGATTACAGGATTCGCTTTCCCCTTGGGTTGTTCGGGAAAAAAGAGCTGCATATCACACAAAATGCAGTCTGCCGGAAATGGACAGGAGAAAGCAGGGCGAACCCCTTTGAGGAAATTGTATTTGTCACAAAAAACGGTATGGTTTATCACAAAAACCGGGACTGTACCTACTTAAAGCCTTCGATCGAAAGTATCCCTGAAAGTGCAGCAGCAGGGCTTCGAAATGCGGACGGAGGAAAATATTATTCCTGCAGAGCGTGTAGGAAGGGAAAAAATACAAATACTAAGGTGGTATATATTACAAAATACGGAAACCGCTATCATGGGAGAAAAAACTGCAGCAGGATCAGGCGTACGGTATTTGCCGTTCATTTGTCAAAGACAGAGGCTAGGAGGGCCTGCAGCAAATGCGGAAAGGAGTAGTTTATGATTCAGACATGTATTTTGCTGGGCACGTTAGGCGTGCACAGCTTAGAAGATATCAGAGAGAAAAAAATAACGGTGAATATTACATTATTTTCCGGAATTATAGGAATTTTGATGCATCTTCTGTTTCAGAATCAGAGCATTTATGAGATGCTTACCGGAACGCTGCCGGGAGCAGGAATTCTTCTTCTGAGCTGCGTTACAAATGGGAAGATCGGAATGGGAGATGGCATTGTGTTTATGCTGACGGGATTGTATCTGGGATTGGGCAAAAATATACTGCTGATGTGTATAGCCTTTCTTTTGGCAGGTGTCTTTGGAATATTTCTGCTCATACAAAAAGAGGGCAGAGCAAATGAAAAAATGCCTCTGGTACCTTTTTTGTTTTTGGGCTATGGTCTGATGATATTGAGCGGGGTGCGGATATGAAGAAAACGGAGGCTTCTTATACGGTAGAATTGGCGCTGCTCCTGCCGGTGATCTTATATGTCCTTGTGGTTCCGGTGTATATGGGATATGAAATGTATGAGCAGACAAAGGCCGTATCTGTTTTGGCCTGGGATGAGAAGATCTGTGCAGAAGAACAGGTTTTGAAAATAAAATTTGCAAAAGAGGTTTTGGAGGAATTAAGATGACGGAATACAGACGGTGTCAGGGAAAAAGCTATATGGTGATAAGCTGCGATACAGAAGGCAGGGGCTACGAATATCCTATGATAACAGAAAATAAAATTGCAGGACTGCTGTCTTGTCAGATGAGCAATGAAAATGGAAAGCTGCAGTTCTGGTATGATATCAGCGGTAGACAGACGTTAAAGGACTGGATCGATATAAAAAAAGCCGGCAGCAGACTTTTAAGAAAGCTGATACTGGCATTGGAAAAAACCATTGAAAAAACCGGAGAATATCTCCTGCGGGAAGACGGTATTTCACTGGAACCGGAGCAGATTTTCGTAGATACAGCGGCAGAGGAGATTGCATTTTGCTATATCCCCTGTCAAAAGACAGAAATTGCAGAAGCAATGAAACATTTTATGGAATATTATATTTCCCATATGGAGCATAGCGACAGGGAAAATGCCGGAAAGTGTTATGATGTGTATGAAAAATGCCAGCAGGGGTATCCCGTAATGGAAGAGCTGCTGCAGATTCTCTTTGACGAGGGAGATATACCGGCACTGATACAGGAAGAGAAGGAAGAGCCGGCTGTCGAAAAGAAATTGCAAAGAAACAGCATACTGCCGGAAGGATTCGAGGAATCATCAAATTCAAAAAGAAAGAGACGGTTTTGGCGTGAGGGCATATGGAACCGCAAAATACTGAAGTTTTCCGGAAAGAAGGTTTCTGCGGAAAAATATGCATTTGAGCCGGAGGAATATCAGGAGGAGGTTTCCAATCCGACGGTATTTCTGGGAAGTGAAACAGAAGAGATTTTAGGAGAATTGAAATACGAGGGAGACGGAAACGAGGCTAATCTGAAGATTACAGAATCTGTTTTTGTAATCGGAAGCCAGAAGGAAGAGGCGGATGGGATTATTTCTGCAGAGACGGTCAGCCGGATTCACGCAAAGGTCACAAAGGAAGGAGGCGATTATTATCTGGAGGATCTGAATTCTACCAACGGGACCTATCGCAATGGTGAAATGTTAAATTACAAAGAAAAAATAAAGCTTGAAAAAAATGACCGGATTGTTTTTGCCAAAGAAAGGTATCGTTTTGTATAAATGACTTGAAAAAAACGGAGTATGTCTTATAATGAAAAACAAAAACGAAACAGGAGTATTTCATGAGACATGAATTTCAGGAAAAAATACCGGTAATTACCGTAATTCTGGTGCTGTTAAATGCAGGGATCTGGCTTTTTATGGAGATAACCGGAGATACCCAGGATGTCTGGTTTATGCTGGAACATGGTGCGGCCTATACCCCGGCAATTATGGCAGGAGGAGAGGCGTGGCGTTTGTTTACCTCTATGTTTCTTCACTTCGGAGCAGATCATCTGGTCAATAATATGTTGATTTTAGGGCTTATGGGCCTGCGGCTGGAACATACGTTAGGGAGTGTCCGTTTTGCCCTTTTATATTTGTTTTCAGGCCTGTGCGGAAATCTTTTATCTTTGTATCAGGAGCTGGCAGCAGAAGATTTTGCCGTATCTGCAGGGGCGTCCGGAGCAGTGTTCGGAGTCATCGGAGGACTGATTGCCTGGGCAGTTTTTCACCGAGGCAGGGTAGAGGGGCTGACGACAAGAGGATTGTTTGGAATGGCAGCCCTCAGTCTCTATTATGGGTTTTCTACGGCAGGTGTGGACAATTGGGGACACATCGGCGGTATATTAGGCGGTTTCCTGCTGGGCAGCATTTTTTCGATCATTTCAAAAGTCGTTGATTTTAAGAAAAGAAAACCATATACTATAGAGTAGGACAGGAACAGAGATTTCTTTAAAATGGAGGACGGAATGAAAATCAATATATATTATGGTGGAAGAGGATTGTTGGATGATCCCACATTATATGTACTGGGCAAAATGGAGGATGTATTAAAGGAACTGCGGGTTACGGTAGAACGTTATAATATATTTGAGCATAAAAGTGATATTTATACACTGCCCCATACCTTTAAGGATGCAGATGGAATTATTCTGGCAACTACGGTAGAGTGGCTGGGTATTGGAGGCTATATGCAGCAGTTTTTGGATGCATGCTGGCTATACGGTGATAAGGAGCTGATCAGCTCTCTTTACATGCAGCCAATTGTGATGTCTACAACGTATGGAGAGCGAGAGGGAGTCGTTACTCTGGAGAATGCATGGGTGATTCTGGGGGGACAGCCCTGCAGCGGTCTTTGCGGATATGTGGAGGATCTTGTAACCTTTGAGATGAATCAGGAATATACCCTGATTATTGAGAAAAAGGCAGAAGATTTGTATCGTTCCATTTCCCAGAAGATTAAAGTGCTCCCCAGCAGCAATCAGGCGATCAAGCAGACCGTGCTGCGTACCCAGTCTATGGATTTAACGCCGCAGGAAAGCGAGCAGCTATCCAAGTATGTATCGGATGATTCGTATGTGAAGAAGCAGAAAGAAGATATCGAAGAGCTGGCTTCTATGTTTAAGGACATTCTGGGGAAAAGCAGCGAAGAAGAAGAGAAGATGTATATCAAAGAATTCGAAAGCCATTTTATACCGGAAGACGGTTTTCGGGCATCTTATTTGTTTATGATAGAAGGCAGGAAACAGCCGCTGTGTCTGGATGTGAAAGAAGATGAGCTGATTTGTTCCTACGGCAATCGGGAAAATATTGATGTATATGCAAGATTAAGCCAGGATGTAATGGGCAGTATTGTAAATGGCAGGATGACATTTCAACGGGCATTTATGACAGGAGTGATGACGGCAAAGGGCAATTTCAAAACACTCCGCATGTTAGATACGCTGTTTAATTTTGAGACAAACTAGAAAGGTCTAATATTTTTCGGGACAGGGAAGATCAATAAAAAAAGTGCAGCCGTCGTTGGGGCGGGAAGCGACTGTCAAACGGCCGCCGTGCGCTTCAATCATCTGCTTGCTGATCAAAAGACCGAGTCCCGTACCATCTTTTTTGGTTGTTTCAAAGGGAGAAAAAATCCTCGGCAGATACTCCGGAGAAATACCGCCGCCATGATCGATCAGTTCCAAATGAATGCAGGAATCGGCAAGCCTGCCGTTCAGGCGGATGGTTCCGGTGCCGTTCATGGCTTCATAAGCGTTTTTTACCAGATTAAAAAGTGCACGTTTGAATCTGTCCGGATCAAGATAGATTTCCGGCATAGGAGAGGCCAGATCGATTTCACAATGAAAATGCTCTGTATGAAAAAGAGACAGAAAAGAATCCATCAGTGCCGGGAGGAAGGTCGTAAGGGATATTTTTTCTACGGAAAGATCATCACACAGACGGGCTGATGAGAGCTCGATCAGCATTTGTTTTAAAGAAGAAAGTTCCTGAAGAGAATCCTTCCAATAAGGAAATTCACTGATTTCAGGATGTGTTTTTTCCACCAGCTGCAGAGAGCTGTTAATAAATGTGATATTATTTTTGATTTCATGAAAGATTTTTTCATAATCTTCGTTTGTCATACCAATTCCTCCAATCATCTGTGTGCAAGAGACCAGACTCAGTGTAGCATGATTAAAATGCTGTTTCAATAACAATGGTAGAACAAAATTCGACAGAAAAGGAGAACAGACATGAAAAAAGAAGATTGTATTTTTTGCAAATTGGCATCGGGAGAGATCCCTTCCAACACAATTTATGAGGACGAGCTGTTTCGGGTGATTTTAGACGCTGCACCGGCATCCAAAGGACATGCGCTCATTCTTCCAAAGGAGCATTATGCGAATCTGTATGAGATTGATACAGAGACAGCCGGTGAGGCAATGAAGCTTGCGAAAAAGCTGGCAGAGCATATGACGGATGTGCTGCAGTGCGATGGATTTAATCTGGTGCAGAATAATGGAGAGGTGGCAGGGCAGACGGTATTTCATTTCCACCTGCATCTGATCCCCAGATACCGGAATATGAAAAACCAGGACATTCTGACCTGGAGTCATGAGAATTTTACGGATGATGAAATGAAAGAGATATGCCAGTCACTATCCCTGTAGCAAAAAGGAGCTGCGTTTAAGACGCAAGCTCCTTTTCAATTAGCTGAAAAATAGTTTGAATGGAATCGATCTGTCCGCTTTCAGCCATGGCGGCAATGTAGCGGTCCTTTTGTTCGGATACGGCAGAAAGCGCTGTCTGCAGCGTATCTGCCGCCAGATTTTCTTCTTCAATCACATAGGAAAAGCCCTGTTTTTGAAATGAATTTGCATTTAAAATCTGATCGCCTCTGCTGGCAGAAGCAGAAAGGGGAATCAGAATATTTGGCTTGTGCAGCGCTAACAGTTCACAGATGGCGTTGGCTCCGGCACGGGAGATAACGATGTCTGCCAGTGCAAACATATCTTTCAGCTGCGTACTGATATATTCATATTGAGCATAACCGGCAGTATCTGTAAGGCCGGTATCTACATTGCCCTTGCCGCAGAGATGTATGATCTGATAGCTCTGCAAAAGAGTAGAAAGCTGTGAACGAATCGCATCGTTGATTACTTTAGAGCCGCTGCTGCCTCCGATTACAAGAAGCACCGGCTTTTCGGAATTAAAATGACAGTAGGAACGAGCGCTTTTTGCATCTCCGGATAAAAGTTCCTGACGAATGGGAGATCCGGTTAAGATGGCTTTTTCTTTGGGAAGGTATTTTAATGTTTCCGGAAAATTGCAGCAGACCTTTTTGGCAGCCGGAATGGCAAGCTTATTGGCCAGGCCCGGCGTAATATCGGATTCATGTATGATGACCGGAATTTTACAAAATTTTGCTGCCAGAACCACCGGAACGGAAACAAAGCCTCCTTTGGAAAAGACAATGTCCGGCTTTAATCTGCGTAGCAGCCGGATGGCCTGCCCGAGGCCTTTGATGACTTTGAAGGGATCTGAGAGATTTTTAAGATCCAGATAACGACGGAGCTTTCCGGAGGAGATGCCGTAATAAGGGATACCTGCTGCCTGGATAAGCTCTTTTTCAATACCCTGATAAGAACCGATGTAGCTGATCTGGTACGAGGCTTCTAAAAGACAGGGAAGCAGAGCAATATTTGGCGTAACATGACCGGCAGTGCCTCCGCCGGTTAAGACAATTTTTTTCATAATAAAGTACCTGTGTCCTTTCTTCCTGTTATTTAACTATATTATACTCCTGCCCTAAAATGTCAAGAAAAGACTTGTAAAAACCAAAAGATACTTTAAAATAAGGGTGTTACAACAACCTTAGAATTAGAAATGGAGACGCAGAACCTATGCGTGGTAGATATTTTCGTTATTTATTTGAAAATCCGGATGGTGGACTGATGCATATCGGCAGTATTTATAATAGAGAAGATCAAAGGACGACAAGTTATATCTATATGGTGGGAAGCTATTGCAGAAACGGAACGAAAAGCAGCAGAGAAAATACGGATCAGACAGAGAAGCTGCTTCCGGAACGAATTGATATTCTGGTTATGGGCTGTTATACGGCAGAATATGTGATCCGCTTAATTGAGATTGTAAAACGTCATGAAATCGGAATGGTTATATTACCGTATCTTGCACCGATTCAAAGGCTGGTCCTGGTAGAAGAGATGAAG
>CANODN010000003.1 GCA_947564765.1 uncultured Roseburia sp.
GACATTCCTTGTGTTATATTTTTTCCAAGTATGCCTTTGTTCTTTGCAAATATTCTTTACTATCAACCCACATCTGATATAATTTCATTATAATTTCTTTACTCATAAAATTTCCTCCAATTTTAAAATTTAAATTGCAAGGAATTCCACTGAATGATATAATAAATTTCAGAGGATATTCCTCAGTTATTTGAGATTCGTGCTTCTTGGTAGGGAGAGCGAATCTCTATTTTATTCCTAACTGTTCTTTGAGTAACCGTATTCCCTCAACAACCGCATTAACACGTTGTGTTTTTAATTCATCTGCACATTTTTGAATATCTTCTATTTCCATTCTTGACATTCTAAACCCGATTTTCTCCGTTCTGGGATTTTCTGTCGGTCTACCCATTTTCTTTTTTTCTACTGAAATCACCTCTCAACTCTTGCCATTCTCCCAAATATATGCTACATTTTACTTGGGTACTGGCGGTGGCAAGTACCGCCAGTTTTTGGGATTGCCTTGCTTATTTATTAAGCAGGGCTTTTACTTTTTCCTTTGCTTCCTCAAGATCTTTACAATCGTTAAGGATTTCAAGGATTTTTCTGGTCTGATTCTCTTCTGCTGTTTCCTTAAGTAATTCTCCTACATTCATTTCTTCTTCCATTTTTTCTCCTTTCCAGCTACTTGCCTGCCTTACTCATTAAGCTCTTCCTTAACTGTAATTATATTATAACTTATGGTCGACCAAAAGTCAAGAGATATTTTCAATTTTTTTCCACCCTACCTATGGAATTTAAATAAGGCGCAGCATTTCGCCACACCTTCCAGTAATTCGGGGCGTTCAGGAACATACCCTGACATGCATTCGCCCCTGTGTTCAATTAACCTCATATAATCCCTTTCCTAAAAATGAGTATAAAAATACCCACCTACGCTTTGTAAGTGGGTATTGTATTTACCAACGAATCTATCTAAGTTTAAAGCTTACCACATCATTGCCAGAATAAAAACTTATCAGCAATTCATCTGTAGCACTTGCAACCGTCTCTGGAATTTCAAATGCAATTTCACCTGACTGCGAAGATAATGGATTAACGCTTGAATCATGCAAATCATTGCTATATCCCAATAACTGCGTTGCAATAAACTCATATCCATCTCCATACAAAAGCTTTGCACTAACATCATCACCATATCCAAAAGACGGTAAGAACTTACCTGCCTGCTTTCCCTTATTTTCAACAGTTGCAAATATTTGCACAAACTTATTTCCTTCTTCGTTTGGATTAAATGATCCATAATCAACAGAAATAGAATCTACAATCTGGATATCTGTAACGGTTATCTCCCAATCTTTCAACTGGGCAACTTCTCCAATATTACAAATTACTTCTTCCTCAACAGATTCCGTTTCAATTTCATCCAAACTGCTCTCTATTTCTGATGTTTCCACATCATCTGTTGATACTTTCTCTGTGCTTTCTAACTCAACAGAATCATTCTCATTATTGGTTGCATTCGTATTTCCACCGCATGCGGCAATAGAAAAAGATAATAATAATCCTAATACTATAAGTGATTTCTTTCTCATAAACTCTTTCCTCCTTATTGTTAATGCATTCATTATACACACATCAGAAGGAAATAGCAACCATTTTAAACTTTCTAATTCGTCAAAAACCCTTCCAGATCAACAAATGTCTCCGGCATGGCGAAATCTTCAAACGTGAAATCAAATTCTTCATCCAGATATTCCGCATCTGCATCAAACTTTGCAAGGATTCCGCCGTCGATATTACAGTCCATTAACACAATGGTCTGTCTGCCTGCGCCGCTGGTCGGATCTTCATTTGTGATCTGCATTTCAAAATACGTATCCTGCCCCGTATTCTTATAGTCCAGCATCATCTGACGGAAGATGCTGGTATTATAATGCGCCGTAGCGGAGCCGGTGCCCTTCCAGCCGGTAGCTTTGTTTCCTTTTCCTGTTTTACCCAGAATCGGGACTTCTGTTTTTGTCTTTTCAAATTTCGCCTCAACATTGATTGCCTGCATGAAATTATACCGTCTTGTGCCAATGGTTATAAAACATTCTGCCAAAGCTGCCGACAGCGTGTCTTTTGCAAGCATTTTTACATTCTGACTCATATATCCCCACCTCTCTTAAGCAACTGTAATCGTCATATATAACTGCGACATGGCATTTACGATTGTAACGCTTCCGTTTACTACAACGGATTTTTTGTCTTTTCCCTGTTCAATCACAACGTCAGAATCTGAAAAATTCTCAATAGCCCGGATATCCTGCAGCTTCTGCCGGATTTTAACCAGATCTGACCACAGTGAAATCCTTCCGGCTTCATCATTCGGCACAACGCCGAGATATTTTGTATTAAACAACAGCGCATCTTCATTTGCCAGCTGGTCAACTACCCTTATCGTCTGATTTTCTTTAAAGATATCTCCGCAGGTATCTGTTGTCGTAACCATTGTATTGATGTCCGCCAATACCCGAATTTCCTCATTCACCTTATGGAGCACAAATTCTCCAGATTTCATGGCATTTGCAAGATCAGCCTGCGTATACTCCGTATCTATTGTATATTCTCCGTTATAGACCATATTCTGGCACGATTTATTTACCCCACAGCCTGCTTCTGCACCGGTCACCCAGTACACCAGAGAAGCTTTTTCCGGATAAAGGGTTCGCTCCTCTTCTTCCTCCATGCCGTCAAGACATTTGTTTTTTACACTGATAATCCCCATATAGTCCGCATCAGGATAATCGTAAAGCACCAACTGGAATTTAATTCCCATTTCATCCCGGAGACGCTTGTTGAATGCTGCAAACAGTTTCTTTGTTGTATCATCTGTAACAGCAACACCCATTGTATTAAAGGTATACGGCTGTATTTTATCCTGATAATCCTGAAATGAATTTCCTGCCGCTTCACCGTTTGTCCCTCCGGTTAATGCCATTCCGGCAGTTGCCTCAAGAACGAATCCGGAATTGAATACAACAAAATCATTTTCTTTCAATTCCGATGTACCTGAAACTGACTGCATATCCACCAATTCCGATTCAAAATATGTCATAACATCAAACCAAGATGCATCATCTACATTTGCCTGAATGACAATTCGGATCGCATTTCCCCGTTCTCCGCTGTAACGAGCCGTTGCTGCGCTGCAGGATGCTTTTGTGCCTCCGCCATTTAAACGGTATGCGTACAAAAGCCGTGCGCCAAGGAACAAATCCCTTAACGGTTTCATCTGATCGCTCTTATAGGAATATCCGAAGAACTTCAAAGAATCCTTCTTAAACGCTTCACTGGATACTGCAAAAACGGTTCCTTCTGGTCCCCAGTCCAAATACAGCGGCATAGTTGCAATTCCCCGTTCTGATAATTCCGCATTCGCAGAAGATGCAGAAACAAAATTAATGTAAGAACCCGGAAGCACTTTATCTTGTGATGTGAAGTTTCCTCCGCCTAATGCCATTTTATTTCACCTTTCCTTTCAAATATCTTTCTATCCGTTTGTCAACCTCTTCCAATGTATACTTTTTATCATTTTCTAAAACTGCTTCTGCCAGGTCCCTTCTCTTGCGAAACCTTTCTGACGCCAAAATCTGCTCTTTTGTATAAACCGGCTTTTCCTTTTTGGCTGCTGTTTTTTTTACTTCCTCTGCCACCTTTATCACCTACTCTTTCACATAATTTGTAATTTCTACTCCTTCTAACGGTGTGCCTGTCTGCTGCTCCTGCATGAAGCAATCGTAATTGACAAAAAAATGAAGCACTCCGTCAACGATTTCATAATGCATGGATGTTCCCCTCAACAGATTTCCGGAAACTGTAATGTATTCCAGGCAAGAAAACAGTCTCTCCGCCGTACTGCTGCATTCTTCGTTCACACATTCCGTTTTTGGGAAATACTGTACGATGAATTGATTTTGGCGGAAGTACCTTCTTCCGAAAAACTGTTTCATGCTTGGATTAATACAGGCAATAAAAAAACAGGGTTCCTGCAAATCCTGTTTATTCATCTCCCGCATTATTGTGTAATCCTCACCAAATTCAGCATCCAGTGAAATGCTGATTGATTCCGTTATATTATTTATCATCCAAACGCATCTCCCATAAATTTCTGAATCTTTTTTTCCAGTATCTGCGGCGCCGATTCCTTTATTTCCTGTTCCGATATGGTCATCATAAACCGCCCCTGCACCCAGCCTTTGTGATTCGGTGTTCTATGTCCGTATTCCACATAGGAAGCGTATTCAACCGGGTTTGTAATTTCAATTACGAAATTTCCGCCAAAATGATGTACTGGCAGTGTATCCGCATACGACTGTGCAGAGGCTTTCTGCCCTCCGGTCCAGCCGCGCCGCAAGGTGCCTCCCTGTTTTCCTCCTGGATTGACTCTTTTTGTGTATTTATCACCCTTTTTATGATGTTTAGAATCCCGTTCTGCTGTTACTTCGATTTCTTTTGAATAATTTCCTACAGGCGTTCTCTTAATCACTTTCCTCAACAGCCTTGCTGCCAGTTCCTTCGCACACTCTTCCAGAAACTGATCCGTATTCCGCTGCATTTTTTCCAGTTCTCTCTGCAGACGCCGCATATCTCCACAGTTAAAATTCCCCATTCGTGCCATATTACGCCCACCTCTCAAACAATTCCAGTTTGATTTCCTGATGTGTCGTAAACTTTCCGGGTTCTCCGGAGCTGCAGTACGCGGTTGTTTCTCCCATATGTGTTACAACAATCTTAGAGCCGGCTTTTATTGTTACATCCGGAGAGATAAACAGCTTTACAGAGATTTTCTTTTCTGCTGCATTTCCGCTGCTGCCTGCTACATCCAGGCTTTCAAAAGACAGTTTACATGGTATCTCTTCTAATACGGCAGTTTCTTTCTTGCTGGTAAGCTTTGTTTTTTTATCTTTTATGGCTCTGTACTCATACACGGTACAGACATCCTCGTATAGTTGTTCTATCGCTTTCCGATGCGCCCGCCTTGCTTTTTTTACTGCATGGATCATGAAAACCTCACTTTCCGGTACCGATTCAGCGAAGGTGTGTAGTTCTTTAACACCGTATCTTTAAAATGATCGTCTGCATACTGCCGGAATGATGTTGATGTATCACCCTCCGATATGGAAGCCACCGAACCAATAGAGCTTTCTTCATTTCCTATATTTTCATTGCGGTATAAATCCATTGCCATGCGGTAAGAGGTTTGGAGCAGCCCCTTCGGTACTTCTTTCAGGTTGCAGTAATTTTTTATGGTTTCTTCCACATCGGATATAATAAATTCCAGTACAATGTCCTGTTCATCTCCTGCGATTCCAAGCAGCTGCTTCAATCTTTCCAGTGTCATTCTGTTCAACTCCTAACCCAGCTTATGTTTTAATGCAACGACTCTTAACTGCTTCGGCTCATATACAGGCTTCCAGTTTTCTGCAAGTTTCAGCTCTTCCCTTGTCGGCGTTTCCACGTTTTCACGTTTTTCTCCGGTATAAGCAACACCGCGCATATGTAAAATATATGCTTTGCGGTTAATCAGAAAATCAATGCCTCCGCCGGTCTGCTTATCTCTGTCCAGTTCCGTTGCAACATGTCCCACCGGATTTCCGTTTCCAAGAGCAATCGCGCCCTGGCTGAATAAATAGGTCGTATATACTCCGTCTTCTACCGGGCATCCGTCATCTACCGTTACACGCCTTCCCTGGTACGTGTCGAACTCTACATCAGTGGAATCCCGTTCCGTCTGAATCAGATTGTTCTTTTTCAGGTAGGATTTCGTTGCACTGTGCATGGCTACATCCGTAAGCAGCCCCTGTGCATCCCCCATTAACTGGCAGGCATCAATAAATGCAGATGCACTGATAATTTTTGCTTCTGCTTTTGTCATGGTTGTTAAATCCAGAATGTGATCGGCCATTGGCGTTGTCGCTGTTCCCCCGTCCGGCGTGTACGTTCCGAAAATTCCGGCCAGAAGTGCGATCAGCTCTTTCTGCATGTCTCTCGCCCAGAAACCTGCAACCAGATCTCCGATTGCCTTCATCGGATCAGCGCCTGCAAGTGCAGCAGAAAGGTTTGTGGAACCCCACATTTTCTGCCGGAGCAGTGTTGTTGATACATCCTTATTTGAGCCGATTTTTGCCGGAGTCATCTTCACATCTTCCAGCGTACTTTCCGAATCTCCGGTAAGGTCTTCAAAAAACGGCATGTTATGTGTGCGTGCCGCCTCGCTTGCCAGCCTGTCAAATTCCGGACTGTTTACAATAATTCCGCTCTGCACCAGCGCGCAAAGTTCCATGGTTCTGTTGATTACATACGGGTTAAATAGTTCTGGGACAATTACATCCGCAATTTTTGTGATAGCCACTATCAATCACCTGTTCCTTTCTTAAATATCTACCCCTGCAGCAGCGGCCATTGCCCTTGCCTGCTCCGGGTTTGCTCTTAATAATTCACCCTGTTTTGTTAAATTGTAAGTTTCTTTTGCAAATGGATTGACGTTTCCGCCTGCACCGCCGTTTTGTGGATTATACGGCGGCTTTTCCGGCTTCTGCTGAAACAGATGCACCAACGCTTTATCTTCTTTGTACGCTCTGACAGCTTCTTCCACGCCTACCGGATGATTTTCTTTGTCAAAAGTAAATTTTTCAATGCCTCCTGCCTTGTAAATCAAATAATCCGGATCTAAAACCCCTGCCTTTGACAGCTGTTCCCTTAAGGCATATGTCTTTGTCGTGTTTGCATTTGCCGTCTGCTGGTTTTTCAGCTCAGTCTGCAGCGTTGTAATCGTTTTCTGCAGTTCTTCATTGTCTGCATTGTTGTCCTTTAAGGTTTTGATTGTTCCGTTTAAAGTCTTAATCTGTCCTTCCAGATTCTTTTTTTCGGCGGCAATGCTGTCGTATTTTCCTTTATCCACGTACTGTCCCTCTGCAAGGTTTCCAAGCTTTATCTGCTTATCCTTGTTTTCCGGATTCTTATTGTACGCATCGACTGCTGCTGAAAACTGGCTGAATAATTCATCCCCTAAAATGCTTTTTAAAAACTCCATGTTATCCTCCTTCGCTATGATTATGCACTGTATTAAATGTGGCAGTTCCACACAAACGCCTTTTTGATGCCTTGCGTCAGGGCATATGGACCGACCTTTTAAACGCCTTGAGGTTTTGGGCATATAAAAAGAGAGCTTGTTCTTAAGCTCTCTGATTATTGATTATGAAATTTTTCTGACAATGTGTCAAAACAAGCTTCCTGTTGTACTTTTTCACTAAAAAACTTCCAAATGACTGTAGTTCTACTTCTTCATATGTTTCATAACTTTGTCCATACAGACCTTATATTCTTTTTTTGCAATATTAGGTGCATTCTCGCTAATCTTCTTATATCCACATTCATTTTTTTCTTCTGTCAAAAATCCTTCTCTTTCTAATGCGCTACATAGCATTTCCATCTTTTGCTTTGCCCTGCAATAGTCAGCATATCCACTTTTTTCGTCTTCTAATGTAAATAGCAAATTATGCACCACCTTTATACTTTTTATATCTTTCCATTGCAATTCTCTTTATCTCAACAGATAATGGATTTGCATTTGAACCATTAGCAAAAACATCTGCAAATGCCTCCGCAATAGTTTCGGAGTCTTCTGTATTAGCATAATCAGAAATTGCACTCACTAAATCTTCTTTATTTTTCCCTTTTCCATGCACGGTTTTTTTAATTTCGTTAATTGCCTCATTTACAATGCTTTTAGCTTCACTGCCTTTGTTCCAAGCTGCAACTCTCTCAAAATCATACACATAACCCGGATCTAATTGTATAAGCAACCATTCAACGCCGTGCCCTGCTTCATGTACACCTATACTTTCAGGTGTTGCATTTTTTATCCAGTGATGGATATCTGACATATTTTCACATAATTCTTGCAATGATGCGCATTTCTTTCCATAATTTAACGGATTGAATGTAATTTTCGTTCCATTACACGACATCACGCCATCATTTGATGTTTCTATAGTCTGAATAATATTTGAAAGTTCAGGGTATTCACTAAATACCTTTTCAACACCACTTAAAGATTCACGTACCTTTAACATATCAAGCTTCTTTATACTATCCTGCACTATAATGGAATATGTATCAGAAAAATATTTTTTCAGTTCATCAAACGTAGCTGCGTCTTTTGCTGATTTCATTGTATTCCGTTTTATTACATTTTTCAATCCTAATTTCTGTTTTAAATCAAAAATCATGTTATTTAATGAAGATATATATTTCACATCTTCATCCATATCTCCAAATACCCTTGCAGTATTCCAAAATTCCTGCTCCATATCCTCTACATAGTCATATCCCTGCTCTTTTAACCAATTATTCTTTTCCGCCTCTAATCTTTGCAATTCTATTTCATCAGAATTTATTTCCTGTAATCCGGTTGTGTCACCCTCTACAAATGCCTTCTTCCAATCCTCATAGCTCATATCAGACGGCACATAATACGTTTTTCCGTCTTCTCCTCTTGCCACCCTCTCTTCCCCTGACGCAAATTCGTCATCAAAATACGGACATGTGCACCCTCTGCAAAACGGATGAAACGGCGGTGCAGTAACTCCGATCTGAAAATCTTTCATTGGAAAGTGTTTTCCATCCATACTCTGGCAGTACTCACAAGTAATAGAATCCAAAGTTTCTACAACCTCAAATTCTTCCACGCCGAGATTTTTCATACAGTCTTCTCTTGCCCTGTTTGCAAAGGCGGCTGATTCTGTCATGACAAGCCGCCCTGCCTGCTGTCTGGACACATTCATAGTTTTTGCAATCTCACTGATTGCCCGATCGGGAGATTCTCCTGTAATACACATTACAGAAAGGCTGTTATGCGTCTGATTGATAAGCTTCGTTTTATTTTCCCATATCCTGTCGGAAAAGTTTTTGCCGTCTACCGCCCAGGGCTTGGATACAATTTTTTCAACCATATTCTGATC
The DNA here is from genome assembly GCA_947564765.1 of uncultured Roseburia sp. Lineage (GTDB taxonomy): Bacteria > Bacillota > Clostridia > Lachnospirales > Lachnospiraceae > Roseburia_B. Next base: position 8,988 of record CANODN010000003.1, read on the forward strand.
CAGCTTTTGCAGATTGCTTCCAACTCTAATTCCCTTCTGTATTTCATACGCGGTATGGTAAAAATCAGATTCATAAATATCTTTAATATGCTGGTCAACAGAATCCAGATAGTTTCCATACACCTTTTCCAGTTCCTGCTGCACTTCCAGTTTTAATGCTTCCAGACGGCTGATATGTACTCTTGCAGAAGCATTTTCCAACTGCTTTTTCCATGCGTGATTAACTGCATTTTCTTTCCCGTACTTAATATAGTCTTCTACCTTCCACTGGAATTCTTTTAACTCCTGCTCTGACAGCATTCGCCTGGCTTCTGCCATTGATATGCCGTTATTGGCTGCAAACCTCTGATACCATGCATTTATTTTCCCGTTTATAGCCGCCTGCGCTCTTTCAAACTGTTCCTGTATCTCTTGTGCCTTAAATACAGATCTGTTATTTTGAGCTTCTTCCAGCTGACGAAAACGTTCTTTCCAGTAATTACCACTCTGGCTCAACTCCTACCACCTTCTGTCAGATCGTTTTTCTTTATTCATTGTCAATATTATCGCTGTCTTCCTTGTTGGAATCTTCCGTTTCTCTTGTCTGGAATGCTTTAACGTATTCATCCGCTTTCTCCTGTGCACGTCTCTCTTCGTCTTCCAGCTGATTCATTTCATCATCTGCATCTTCCACAAACGGATGATTTTTCAATATCGTCTTCCTGCTGATAATCCCAACGGAATCCCTGCAGATCTGCGCCGTTTCCGTATCATTTTTTATACAGGTCCGTGTCCATGTCTGGATAATCTTTTTGCATTCGATATGGTGGTATTTGCAGACTGCACGTATTAATCTGGCAAAACCAAGCTGAAACTCCGTCTCTGTCAAACCTGCCTTCATTTCAAGCAGGGAATACATGAATTTTAATGCTTCTCCGGACTGGTTCCCGAAATTTTCCGGCTGTGGATCAAACCCCTGTCCCTGTTCAAAAATAGCTTTCCGCGTAGCTTCTAAAACGCTGTTGCGCGCTTCAATCGGGATTTCAATATTTAAAGTACTTACACCGGGATGCCCTGTATCATCATCATCCAATCGGATTGCCTTATACTTTTTCAAATCCTGCAGAAAGCCGTTCAGCCCCGTTCCGCCATAACCGGATAATACAAAAATCAATTCCTGCACATCTTCCAGGTCATTAATAAAACCGCTGAATACCTTGTCATAGACATCAATCAGCGGTTTAATGTTTTTCAAATCATCTGTGTGGATATTATTATTGTAAAACGGAATAAACGGAACTTCTTCAAACCCATGCCTGTAGGAAGACAGCGGCTCTCCGCTCTGTGGATCTGCAAACATGTCATAATGCATCAGGCCACTGTCTACTGTACCGGAAGTGTGTCTTCGAAATGTCTGGCACTCTGACTTTGTCCAGTACTCGTAAACCGTATAATTATCTCCGGTCTCCTCATCAATACTATTATATACTCGAAGTACTCCCAAAAGCTTTTGCTTCAAGCTTTTATCAAACACCGGAATAACCTGTTTGCTGTCAACAACAGCCCATTCAAAAACTCCTTCGTTTTCCCAGTAATGAATCCACCCAATACCTGTATTTGCAGCATTGATACAAAGCTCCATGCAGCTTTTCCTATACTCATCTCCAAGCGTATCTACTATTGTATCATTGCTCTTCTTGCTTCCAACATCAAATAAAGGAGGCGCAGTAAACATATAAGCAGCTTTCTGGTTCACAATAAGCCCGTGAAAATTTCTGGGAATCCGGTTATCTGCATTCCTAAGAGGACTGTCATATACATCCTGATCTGCATCTATGATTACCTTTTCATTTTTTACTGTATCTTTTTTGCTAAATAAGATATCTGTCTCATTCCGATAATACCGCTCTGCAATTTCTGCCTGAATGACGAAACCCCGATGTCCAGTCTCGTATTTCTTTATCAGACTTTTCATTGCCTCAAGTTCCATTTCTTCATCTCCCTCCTTACCTCAGTACCTGCATCCTTCTAGGCTTGCGGATTATCGTATAACACATATAACGCAGTGCATCCATGCAGTGGTCGTTCTGTTTTACAGGCTTGTCTTCTCCCCGTTCTGATGCTTTCGCATCCCAGATGTAAGATGCAAACTCTTTTATTGTATTTTCACAGGATTCATGAACTGCAATTTTCCCTTCGTTCAACAGTGACGCCACAAAACGTATTCCGTCAAGCACATCATTTTTCGCTTTCTTTATGGAGTATCCGCGTTTTTTTAATTCCGCAATAAAAGATGCCGCTGACGGATCAATAACTATTTTTACCGGTTTTATTCCGTTCAGCCATTTTTCCAAATCATCGGCATATTCTGTATCTGTTTTCTGAATTTCTTCATCCCTGCCACTGTAATAATATTCCCTGCAACAAACCCATTTTCCTGATACATCTTTGTACCAAAGCAGAAAAACGGTAGCATTCTGTGTTCCGTAATCACAGGACACGTAATACTGTCCGATTTGTTCTGTCAGGGTTTTTACGATATGCTTTCCGGCATCAAACATATCGTAAATGATTCCTTCCGCAACTACCCATAGTCCAAGGATATACCGCTTAAAAAATACCCCTGTGTACATGGAGCGGTATCTTGCTTTTATCTTTTCAGATAAGCTTAAGTTGTCATCCATGGTAAAATGCAGGTATAACAGTTCTTTCAATCCGGCATTCTTCTTTTCTTCTTCTGCTTTTCTGCGTATCTCTTCCGTCTTCTGCTTTCCAAGGTATCCGGTGGATTTATCTATCCAGTTTAATTTGAACCAATGATATGGTCCTTCCGGATTGCAGTTGAACCAGTATTTTGAACCTTCCACAGAACAACGCCCTGTTGCCTGGTTTACAAAAGACTCCGGCATTAAAGCCACCTCATCAAAAAACGCACCGGCAAGCGTGATCCCTTGTATCAAATCCTGCGAACGTTCATCTTTTCCTCCGAATATGTAAAAATAATTGGTAGCATTTCCTTTCGAGATAACAACAAGGTTGTCCGTCCTATGATCTGATATGGCATAACCGCGTGAACGCAGCATAATTTTCAACCAGAACAATACATTTCTGCGGAAAGAGCCGATTGTTTTGCCGCACATGGCAAAATTCTGTCCGTTAAACCGCTTCATTGCCCAGAATACAAAACTTAATGACAGGGATACTGTCTTCCCGGACCGGATTGCGCCGTCTGCAATGATGCCGTCTTTATCCTTTACCGGAGAATCATCACACCACCAGTTCAGAACCTTACGCTGTTTTTTTGAAAATGGTTTAAAATGAAAAATCTGCTTAATCTTCTTCATCTGACCAGTCACTTCCTGCTGTTGCATTTAAAGCATCAATAAAACCGTCATCTGCATCCCCTTCTTCTTCGTCTGTTTCAACTTTTGCTTTCAATACTGCAATCCTTGCCTTCTGCTCTTCCGTTGCCAGATCCATATGGTCCGACAGCCACTGCATGGCTTTCATGCGGTCTGCAAGTTTAACCTTTACCCCGTCTTTGCCCTTGGACACTTCTGATATCAAGGTACCGTCTACTTCATCGTTGTTTTTGATATTTACGTAGCTGACCGTAAGCTCTTCTTCCTCTCCGGTATCAGGATTTATTACTTTTATATTTTTGTTTCCAAACTGTGTAAAGTCTGTAATATCAGCAAATGCGATATCCATATATTTCTGAAATAAATCTTCTTCACTGAAAAATTCTCTGTTTAGGCGGTTTTGTTTTAAACGAAGGATTTCTTCTTTTACCTTAGTATTTCTTAGTAAGCAGCTGCCGTTTACCATTGCCGTAACATAATCACATTCATATGCTTTCTGATATGCCTTTGTTGCATTAAAGCAACGTATATAATAAACGCAGAAAAGCCTCTGTTTATCGGTCAGTTCGGTATTTTGTATTATTTCAACGACTTCTTCTGTAACCAATACTTTTTTCCTATATTTTTTCGATTCTGAATTCTTTTTTTGTGTGCACGCTTTTTCACTTTTTGTGTGCATACCTTTTTTATTCCATTTATATCTTGTTTTCCATGATTTGACAGTATTCAGTGATACTCCATACTTATTGGCGATATCTTTATACTTCATGCCGTTCATATAATCTTTCTCAGCCTGTTCATAATTTGCTTCCTGTGGCATCGCCTCACCTTCTTTGTTTAAATTTCGGGTATAAAAAAGAGACTATGCCGATGCACAATCTCTCTTAAATTACTTTGATACGCTTTTCTCATTTTAGACATTATAACATACCAAAACCGTCAAAACCGTCGTTTTTCAATTTTTTTCATTTTTTTCTAAAAATCTGTCATGCTTTCTTCTGCAACTGCTGTCTGTATACTTTCTCCTGCCTTCGTATATCCCATTCATGCGGTGTGATACCTGTATCCAATTCAGATCGTCTATGTAATATAAGCTCAATATATTCCGGACCTCAATATCTTCTATTCCTGCTATATACTCTTCTACCTGAGATGTCAGCTCTAAGAGTTCTTGCTCTTCTATTTTTAGCCTGTTCTCTCTCCTTTTCAGCAGATTCTTTTTTTTATTGTATTCTGGATAGGGAATGCCCGTAATCACTACAGTTCCCAGTGACTTTTTTCCCTTTTTTCCTCTTGTAACAGAATCTGTTACATAATGTTCCCCAGTACTGATCTTTTTTATTTTTCTATTAAGATCATCTATGGATTTCCTGACAAGTTTCACTCTTGCAAGTGAATCAGAGTATTGCTGTAATATATGTTTTTTCAAATAATTCTACACCGCCTAACATTATTTTTGCAATTCTTATATTATTTTACATTCTGGTTATACTACTATTAAAAATTCAGGAGGTCGCTATGAAAGTAACCGATAAAGATAAGTCCATTCACACAACACCAAAAGGTGCCTGGGAAGGAGGTATCATCAACGAAAGAAAAAAACCTTCCAAAGAACGACACCTCAACAGCATTACCACTGACATTCAGGATAATGGATACCCGGTATCTCAGAAAAAGCAAGGCGGTTAATGCGTCCTGCTTACATAAGCATAAATTCCTTTAAAAGTTATATCCGCATGCTTTTTTTAACATTTCTGTTAAAAATTCACCACATATACAAACAGGTGCATCCACATCGCCAATAATTATTTCACCTGTATCTGTAATAGTTTTTTTCGTTAAATCTGTGATAAATGTAATTCCAGGCATCTCACGACCTTCCTTAATTTCATCCCCCATTCTCAACCTCCTCACTCAACCCTGCCGAACCGCCGTGCAAGATGCTCCCTCCATGGTGTATCCTGCGGCGGATCGGCTTGTGAAAGTTCATGGTATGGTTGCGGTAACGGTTGCCAAGCGATAATTCTTAATTTATCCCAACCGCTTGTATCATTGACAAATCCAGACCATTTCCCGCCATACATATAAGAAATCCCTATTGTCTGAAATAATCTGTTATATTCTCCATACCTAAAATACTCAAACCATACAAGGACTTTTGCATCATCTTCCGGTAATCTATCCTTGCAAGAAATCCACCCGCCGCCATAACACCTTTCTGACTGCTCCAAATTCGCCGCAGACAGTTTAGCAGATAAGGCTTCTATGGTGTCGGCGGATGAATTTAAAAGATTTACCATATATCTATTGTTGTTTTTATGTACCTCTGCCGCGCTTCTTAATTCCTTTACCAGTTCACTGTTGAATTCACTGTGGCAATTTGGGCATGATCCGAATGCTGTATCGTCTATTAGCGGCTTCGCCCTCTGCTTTTCCATAGCCTTCTTGCATTCGGCAACTATGCCGATTGAGCGGTATTGTTGAATTTCTTCTAATGTTTTAACTGCAATTTTTAACGCTTCTTCTTGCTCTCCCCTTGTGCCTTGTGCGTAATTGTGTTCGCAATTCTCACAATCACGAGAACATCCCTTTTCAATGCAAGCTAAATCTTCTAAATCCATGCAGGATAATTTCTCTTGCAACATTTCCTTTGCTTCATTCTCTGTCATTCCATTACCTCCCCCATATCTAATTTTGCACTTCTCGCTTCATAATCGGTGTAAACGGAATATAACTGACAATAATAATTGCAATATGTCCTTTCTCCGTCTGTTTTTTCAGGGCATTTCCCGTTCAAAATGCTGCAATATGAAGGCTCGTTTTCTATTGCATATTTCTTTTTACTCATTACAAACTAACTTTCATACCTTATCACTCGCAACACCGCCTGTTCTTTCTTTGTAATATTCCGAGAGAAATTTATCAATACAATCAGTACATCTTAAATCGTCTTTACAACATCCTCTTTCTTTTAAATCAAAAATTTCACAAAAACCAACGCTGTCACTTGGCATTTTCCCAAAAAACATATTTAGAATTATGTTGGCTATCGCTTTGCTGTCTGTCTTAACAATTTTCTGTGCAATTTCCAAATTAAATTTCTGCCTTTTTATTAAATCCGCCCAATAACTGTTTGCCTCGGATTTATAATATTCCATTGCATTTTGCAGTTCTTCAATTTGTTTTTGCAGTTGTTCTATTCTTTCCTTATCATTCATAAAATCACTCTCCAATCTTCCCATTCGTGGCATTTGCGGCGGATTTGACAATTTCCAAAACCTCTGATTTTCTTACAAGAGCATACTTTCCATCTTCAATCATATTGTATCCGCCCAAATCAAGCCCTTTTATCCGCTCCACAACCTGATCCACATCATAGGCTGTCGGCTGTTCCTGGATAAACTTTCTTAAATCATCAAAGGATACGCTTTCTGCCCCGGCTTCTTCTAATGCCGTCATAAATCCAATAAAATTATCTGCATCAATTAATCTCATATCCTCATACCTCACTTCCCTTCAGAATTTCACGCACCGTCAGAATGAAATACTGCTTGTTCTTTTCTGCTCCCCATTCTTCTTTTCCTGTGCCGACTGATAAAGTACATTTTGCTATGAATGAGGGAGAATTTTTGTTGTAGCCGTTGCGGAACATAATTTTTTTGATTATATTTTTCTTTGCGTTTTCGGATTGTAGAAAAAGCCTTATATTTTCACTATGATATTCTGTGTGTTTAGTCCATACGCAAAATAAATTCGATAATCTCGAGATGTAATAGGGTGTAATCTCTCTGTATTCCTCTTTCTTCCCGCCCGACAAAATCATGTCGAACCATTTCTTCTTAATTGGCAGGGTTAGCATTTACTGTCCTCCGCTCTTCATAGCAGTCCGAATAAGCCCTCATGCAGTGTATGCACTCATCTGTATCCGTATTTTCGCATCCGTCACAATTACAGGTAAATATCTTTTCAATATCATCTGTCTGCACTTCCATTGCCTTTCTGCACTCTTCCGGTGTTCCTATGTCCTCATATGTGCCTAATTTCTGCAACACATGAAAAGTAATTTCAAAGAACAGGTCGTATGTAGCGTATGGCTTTACTACTGCATCGTTTTTGCTTTTTAGCACGTATCGTGTTGGCGAAAAGCTTTTTCCGGCATCTTCTGTTATTCGTTCTGTCATAAAATCCATAATCTATCATCTTCTCCTTCTCTCAAGCTCCGCAATCTCTCTGCACCTGTCCGTATACATTGCATCCACCTGCAGCAGCTGTTCCGGTGTCAGACCGATATTTTCATACTGCGCCAGACGTTCAAAAATTTCATTGATCGTCGGACACTCTTCCATGTCTCCGCAATACTTGAAACCATGCTTACATTTATCGCCGCATCCGGCTACTCCAGCTTCTCCATTGCTTAATATTTCTGTTAATCTATTCATGCTCTTCCGCTCCTCCTGTCAGTTCTGGATTATCGAAAATGTCGCCGATAACCTCTAGTTCGTATCCCCAATAGTTATCAAAATCACACATTATGCTGCCATGTTGGACTATTGCAAACCTTGCTGTATCAGTATCCCACTTAATAACATATCTTTCATCTTCTGACGGTGTTTCAACAACATCTCCCTCAAAAATCTTCCTGCCGTTCTTGTCGGTTAGACCTGTATACTGGCAGACGGTTGCGGGGTCTACCTCTGTCATGTCGGGCACATCATTGACGGTTCCCCAGCAGATATAGGCTTTCTCCCATATCTTAAACAAATACCCTTGCACCCATTTTCTGCTCGACAAACTCTTTCCTCTGAATAAAATTTCCCTTATTTCCATTTCATTCCTCACTTTCTAAACCAGCCTTATCTTTTCAATCCTTTAGGAAATTCCTGTATAAATGGTTCGCCCCATATATCTGCAAGGCTTGATTTCATAAAGACGGGAACATTCCGAAATCTACAATCCTCCAGAATATTCTCAATCCATTCCCTCTTTGGGATAACCTTTTCTTTTTTTCTTCCTGTTTCTGATCCGACAATGATCCAATCTGGAAGTTCTTTCTTTTCTCTATCCATTCTGTCAAATGGTTCTAAAATCGGTTCAATACTCCAAAAAGTATTAAATTCTTTAGCAAAAAAAGCTGGCATATCTTGATTTGTTATGGTCGATCCGTACCACATATTTTTCCATTTTGGAAGTTTTTCAGCTCTAGCGAGAGAAATATATCTTGCCGGATTCTTTGTCAGAAACAGATAATTATGTTGCGGCGCTTTTTCGCAAGCCTTAAACACTTCTTCAACCCACGAATCCGGTACCCAGTCGCCAAACAAGTCCGCCATAGAACATACAAATATATTTCTGCCCTGTTTGTTTATATATTCATTCAGCCGGTATCTGTGGAATGTCGGAGAAAAGCTGTGCGGATAAGCTTTCGCTATTCCGTCATCTCCCCTTATCGGTTCTTCCAAATCAAAAACATTTGCATATTTCTGTTTCCCTCCAAACCGTTCTGCTATACCTCTCGCATAGCAATACTCGCACCCATGCATACACCCTGTAACCGGATTCCATGTTGAATCACACCAATCTATTTTTGTCTTATCCATTTCCTTCCTCCTATCCAAACAAACTGATCTGCACTGCCATCTTAAAATTCATCCACAGCACTATACAATCATCTTCATCTGTCCGTTTTCCTCCGTCCCGATATTCATACACGGTACTCTGCTTCCCGTTTTTAAATAACCGCAGTTCGCACTTACCAGTACTTCTGCCATTATTGGAACAACGCTGTTCCCAATCCGCTTCACCTGCTCGCTGGCCGGATATGCCTTCCACCTGTAATCCCGGTCAATGATGTAGTCTTTCGGAAATCCCTGCCCAAGCTTTAACTCTTCCGGTTTCAGCATCCGCAGGAAGATGTCAAGCATCACATATTCATTTCCAAGAACCGTAATAAGCGCGAACCTGTCTTTTGTTACTATGGTGTGCAGTGGCTCTTTTAATGTCTGTCCGGTGCCGCATCCGTAGTATTCCATGATGAACTGGCTCACCCAGGTGCATTTCTGCGCTGTCTCTTCGTCAATTCCCGATTCCTGCAGTTCCTTCCAGTCAATCATATGGACCGACACCATGCCGAAGTGCCCCGGTGATGTGGTGATCGTGTGGATTGGTTCTTTCATGCCCTGTCCGGTACCGCTTTTATAAAACTTTGTTAGAAAAGACATCACCAGGCCGTAGCGGTTGCTGGTGTCAATTGTCTGTACCGGTTCTGTAACTGTCTGTCCCCGTACTCCGTTCTTTGTGGTTTCGGAATGATACTGGATCAGCAGCGGACTGATTACTCCATGGTGTCCGCCTGTTGTAATAGTCAGCATTGGTTCTTTTATACTGCTGCCGGGAGCTCCTGTATTGTTCCGCATCATGTAAGGCATTACAACCGGTGTCACTGTGCCGAATCCATGCTTCTGTGTGATCGTAGGTAACGGTTCATGGATGCTCTGACCGCGGAAATTATCGCCGCCGTGGTTTACCTGTACAATAAACGGTTCCGGACAGTTGAATACAAATTTTTCTAATCCCCTTGCGATCCGCTTCATGGTGTTCTCTGCAAGCGGCTTCTTCCTTCCAAAGATTGACTTTCCGAAATCCTGCAGATCCAGATATTTATAAATTGGTTCCCATGGTTTCAGTCCGTTCACGCCGCCTCTGCTGTGCGTCGGCTCTGGCCAGACAATGTCCCTTCCGTCCCTCCGGAATACCGCATACCACCGTTTCCGTGTTGTAGGCGCTCCGTAGTCTGCCGCCACAAGCTCCCGGCTGTCAAATATATATCCAAGGGACTTCATAGACGTGATAAATTTCCGGTAGTCCTCGCCCTTTCTCTCCGGAATCGGATGCCCTGCCTCATCTAAGGGACCCCACTGCTGGATCTCCTCCACATTTTCCATGATGATGACATCTGGCAGGATCGCTTTTGCGTGCTTGTACACCGCCCAGGGGAGTATACGAAGCCCCTGTTTTCTGGGTTTTCCTCCTTTTGCCTTGCTGTGGCTGGTGCAGTCCGGGCTTGCCCACATCAGGGCGACTTTTCTGCCTTTTATGTATTTCTGCAGGTCGACTTTGAAGATATCTTCTGTCAGATGCAGTGTATGCGGATGATTCGTCTTATGCATAAGAATTGCTTTCGGATCGTGGTTCACCGCTATGTCCACCTTCCTTCCAAGGGCTGTCTCTATTCCAACTGACGTTCCGCCTCCTCCGGCAAAGCCGTCAATGATCAAATTATCCTTCATCATCTTTAACTTTTCCCCTCCTGCACCGCCGGATCAAACAGGCTCATCTGCCCCTCTATGTTTTTCTTTCTTTCCAGTTCCTCTTTGAGCCGTTCCGCCTTATACGCATTATATTTTGCGCGGTATTCATAGCTTTTCCCAAAGATATTCCATGCGGCTTTCACTACATTTGGTTCATACGGCCTTATTTTTTCCAGGTCTTTCACCGCCCTGTATGAAATCGGGCATCCGCAGCAGCCTGTCCTTGCCAGGCCGTAAACTTCATAGGCGTCGGAATACCGGATTCCATACCGTTTTTTGTACCATGCCTTGTCCCTGTCTGTCACATAGTAAAGCGGCCGGAACCTGTACTGCCCGCTGCTGGTCTCGGTAAAGCACAGCGCTGTATTGTCTTTGCGCGGAACCGAACGCATGCCGCCTTCTGCTCTGCGTTCGCCCGTAATTATCATTTCATAGTTTTTTTGGACGCTGTGGGCAACCTGTTTCTTGCAGTAATCACAGCACTTTGCGCTGATCTGGAAATCAGGCGGATATTCCCCGATAAAGTCGCGCATGTATTTTGATGAGTTAATCACAAGCTGGATGTTCGGCCTCGGCTCCCCTGCCGAATTACAGCAGCAGAGGAAATTAATGACGCTTTCGCACTTTGGATAGCGTTCTTTCAGTTCCTTCCGCTTTGACCGCTTGTCTTCTGCCTGTTCATATTCCTCTGCAATCGACAGTGGAATTTTTTTCTTCTGCCATTCCGATAATCCGGAAGACATGATTTTTGATACGAACGGGATGCCGTATGTTCTGACTGCCGTAACGATATTGATTTTCGGTCTGACCTCCTCGATTTCCACCCCGTATTTTTCCTCTGTTTCTTTCACATGATCTTTGATTGCCTTCATTTCCAGGCCTGTATTGAAAAACACATACTTGACAGGCGGAAGTGACGGAAGAGTCTTCCTCGCTGATTCAATCAGGTCGATCATGATATCGCTGTCCGCACCTCCGGAATAAGAGCATACCGCCTCCGGATGCCGTCTGAGGTGTGTCATTATAATGCCGGTTATCGCCTGGAATTTTTCCGGTGTGTCAAAATCTGCGTAATCCGGCCTGTCTGTATAAACTCTGCTTTTATAAATCTCTTTCATTTCCTTCAAGAAGCCCGGTATACCCTTGCCCCGGCCGGAGGCTGGCTCCTTTCTGCTAAAATTTATTTTATTTTTTCTTTTTCCTCTGTTCCTCTTTCCACTTCCTCCACGCACCTGCAAGGTCGAATCCGCCTTCCTTCACCCATACAAGCCTGCGGAACCTCCGACACTCGCTTTCAAGCTCTGCAAACAGAAGATCACTGTTTGAGTTCTCTTTTGTGAATTCCCCGGATTTTACTACCCGGTATTTATTCTTAAGCAACAGTTTTCCTTCCACGTAGGGCCTTAAGCTGATATCTTCTCCCAGAAAGAGGATGATTTCTGCTTTGGTCTGGTCCCGAAGCACGATCTTTCCGGATGCCGCCTCATACAGATCGTAAAGATATGCCTGCGCCATGGCGTCACCTCCCGTTATTCTTCAAAAGCTGTTTTTCCAGGTCTTCAAAGTCATACCCGCGCTGGGGAAAATCGTTAAAGCTGTTCTTCTGCTTCTTCGGCACGGGCTTTTTGTATTTTCCAGGCAGATAATCCTTAAAATGCTCCTTTGAGAGAAAGTTGTCGGCACGAAACATATATTCCCTGTCTTTCCCCATAATCCGGCAGTATTCCGCATAATTTTTTGCAGACTCCACCAGATCGCTTTCGCCATAAATCCCGTCTAAAAGAACTTTGGCGTATGCGTTTTCCGTTAAATGCCTGTTCCTGTCAAGCGGATAAACTGCAAAGAATTCCCCGAAACGCTCCGCGGGGGATATAGGGGGTATATCTTTTTTTGTTTCGTTTTGTTTATGTTTATTAATAGGTACACTTTGCGGTTCACTCTGTGGTTCGGTCTGTGGTTCGGTCTGTGGTACACTTTGCGGTTCACTCTGTGGTACATTTTCAATGCTGTTTTGTACCACAAGGCTGTTAAGATGATATACCGCCGATTGATTTCCACCACGGGAACGCCATATAATAAATCCATCCTGTTCCAGGCGGTTCCTTGCCCGTTTAATCGCCTGTGCATTCAATCCCGATTTCAGCACCAGGACTGATACAGCTACCGTAAACTCTTGCTGCCAACCGGTTTTATTCGCTATGGACATAAGCGCATGCCATAAGGCGATAGCCGGTGAGGGCAGCGGATTTAGTTCGAGCCTATCGTAGAATGCTTTTAATTCGGCTATGTAATTCAACTTGTTACCTCTCTTATTTTTATTTCTATCCGCGGATTTTCCTTATCCACTTCAAACCTGTCGGAAAACCCGGAAATATATTTCCAGCCGTCGTCTTTCAATACTCCGGCGTTTACAAGCGCATCCTGGATCACCTTTCTTCCAAAGGATGAAATATTGTCAAGATCGCGCCGCCTGTTCTTTTCAAACCATGTGTATTCCATAAATACCGGCTTCTCAATCCTCACACCCCTCAAACACTGCCTGGCTGCCAGAACAACGCGTTTTTCGTTGGCAGCTTTCATTTTCGCCCCTTTATAGCGGTTTGTGCGTTCGGCATTTATGTAATCGTTGAGGTTATTGAGCGTACCGGGAATTGTCAGCATATACTCCACGCTAATCGCTCCAATTTAAAACAAATCTTCTTCTGTCAGTCCTGTATTATATACCCGGAGAGATAGTTTATCCCTGAAATACACGACATTGTGATATAGGAAAAACTGATAGCCTGATTTTCCTGCCGCGCTTGATGCTTCCAGATGATTTTTATAAGCATTTCCATTTAGAACAAACTTCCAGCTCATAAAGCCTCCTTTCCGGCGGCAGACCAACTACCGCCGTTTTCTCGTGATATATGCATGAACAATGGTTAATAGTTACCAAATTAATCTTGTAGCATAAATTGATTTTAAAATTGCTTGTTGATAATGCAGGCTGTTCTTAAATTTGTTAATTATCATATTTTTGTCAAAACCGCATTTCTCGTATTCCGATTTTGGTGGATACAATGACACTTCTACGCTTCCTTTTCCGTCATGCACATTTCCGACAAACAAACTTTTATTTACAGTTTTTACTTCTACATCAGAAACTTTTCCTGTCCAGTAATCAACAGATACAATCCATATAATTTTTTCATTATCTTTCAGAATCATTTTTAACTCTCCAAATATTCCTCCAAAAAAGCCGCATAATCCACGCTCTCACGCTCTTTCTGCCACTCTGACCAAAAGTCTATGGTCTTGCTCTGTGGACGCTCCTTTGCAAGCTCCACATGGATTTTAAGCGGTATCGGGCAGGCATCGCCCACCACAATGCAGTCACCGGGAGAAAACATGGTAGTCGTTTCAATCACATCTGAACTGCCGGCCGGCATCATGCCTTTAATCATAGACTTGTCATTCTCATTATTCAGTTTCATCACAATATAATTTGCACACTGCGCCATGATTGTTTTGTTAAGTTCTGACGGCCTCTGGCTTGCAACAAACAGGGTTATGCCAAATTTCCTGCCTTCTTTTGCGATATTCTCAAATATCTCCACCATGCGCCGCTGTGCTGCCGTAAGCTGAAAATCAGCTGGTATGTATACATGCGCTTCATCACAGACAAGGGTTATCGGCCTTGCGTCCTTCTGCATGATCTGAATGTTGTAAATCAGCTTTGTTATTGCCCCGATAATCAACACCGCTATATCATGCGGTATACCGGACAGATCAATGTTCTTTACCGGCTTGGAACCTTCCATGATCCGGTTAATCAGCGCTGAAAGATATCCCTGGGAGTTTCTTTTAAATAAGAATGCATATCTTCTATCATTCAGCATGTTCTGCATATTGTTCACTACGCCTGACAGCTTTCCGTTATATTCACCTTTGGCTGTTTTTGGATTTCCTTCTTTTGTATATCCGGTTGTAACAACCTGCTCGTTTAAAGATTTCAAATAATCTGCCATTTTCATAAAATCAAATTGCAGCGGTTTCCCTTCGTTCCCATTTGGGCACTGTGCGTAATACGCTTTTCTAAGTGCCGACATAATCACTGCGCTTTCTTCTCTTACTTTCAGGACATTCTGCGCCATATCCGCAAACCCTAATGCCCAGACAGGAAACGAAGTACTGCCCATTTTGATATTGTCCACATAGGAAAGGCCGCTGTACTCGCCGTGAATGTCAAATATGACAATATTGCAGTTCGTGTTATTTGCGGTTTCCTCAATAATCTTTGTGACCGTCTCGGACTTTCCACAGCCGGTATTGCCGACAATGCAGGAATGACGCTGGTAGAATTTGTTTCCGTCAATACATGCTGGAACATCATCAAATCCGGCATATTCTCCAATTTGAAATTCTTTCTTGTTTTCATCTGAACCAAGTATAAAGCACAGCTCAACATCATCCATTTTATGAATTTTCACATCTGTACTCGGATAACGGTCAATCTGCTGTTTGAAAGTGTCGTCCACCACGCTTCCCAAAATGGAACACTCAATCACTTTCAAAGAAATCTCTTCCAGTTCCGCCAGTACTGCATTGTCGTCCATCTGCGTTTCCGCGTCATTATCCGTTATGGCAGTTATCATGGTTACAAGCTCCACCTCACCGTCCGATACGGATATGAGGTCATTCAGACGGGCGGTTTTAAACTCTGCATCGTCTGTCCTGATTTGTATTTTGTCGGGTAATATTTTTACTAATTTCAAGCTGATACCTCCTTAAAGGAAATGTTTTTCTCAATGCATTCATAGAATAAATCTATATTTGAACGTTTATCGTGGCACGCCCCACATCCGCCACTTTCACAATCTCCTGTATCATCATGTATTGGACAATCAGAGGATAGCCAAAGGACTTCTTTTATTCTTTTTATTTCCTCCGCGGTTCCTTTTATCTCTAACATTTCCTATCCCTCCAATAATTCGCTATAATTTCTTATCCTTGCCTTTTTCACACTTTTGCAGTAATCACACACGCCACAGTAATGTGGTTCTTCCAGTCCTGCCTTGACAGCAATAAACCGCGGCATCTTCCCTTCAATTTCCCGAAGCGCAAGGTCAAGCGTTGAGCGGTCGATTTGGAAGATGTCAAAGTTTGTGACTGCTTCCTTTGTGGCTGCGGCAAGGTAAAAAGGCAAATCCTGCCCTAAAGCAATCCTTACACCTTCTGTATATGCCGCGCCCTGTAAGTCATACCGCCAGAATGCAAGGCTTTTGAAGTTCTGCACCACTTTCAAATCAGTGATGCAGATATTTTTAACAAAAGAATCCATCTTCATTTTCCAGGGTGCACCGAACATCTCAAAAGTAAGGATCTTTTGTTTCTCACCGGACATATACTGCATAAATCGTTCATCCTGCGTTACCCTTTTGATTATCTGGTCTGCCTTGCGGAATTCTGCCCTTAATGCACCATTTCGGCAGAAGAAGATATTCGGGGATTCTTCCCTCAACTTGTCCAGTGTACCTTCAAACCAGCGGTCACAGAGCGTTCCAATCAGCATTGCTTTTGTCTGCTTCTGCTCAAATTCACCGCGGATTTTTGCCATTGCCATTGCTTCACATTTGCAGAAATCCTTATAACTCGATACTGACCAGAAGAATTGATTTGCTTCCTGCGAGTAGTAGTTATCATCATTTAGATTCATCATCCACCACCTTTTCCGCAAACAAATATTCAAACGTCTGCCCTGTTAACTCTAGCAGCTTTTTTATTTCCGACATGGAAAAATCTCTTTCCCCATATAATTTTTTGTTTATATTTTGCGAGCTAGCATTGTTTTTTGAACTGCCAATCATTTGAGCTAATTTGTATTTTACAATCCTGTTATCACTAATCCACTTTGCAAGATTAGGATACACAATCCTTTCATCAATTCCTTTGGGTCGTGGCTTATATCCATTTGCTATAACAGATAATTTCTGTTGTATGCATTGTTTTGTAACGCCGTATTTTTCTGCTATCTGCTGAATTGTATATCCGTCAAGCCTCATTTGAACGGTTTCAAGAAGCTGCTCCTTTTGTTCTGGTGTTCTGATTCTTCCTTTACTTGGCATCAGCATCACCACCTTCTCTTCCCACCTGCACAGAACGGACAGCAGCACATTTATTTTGACGAGTGGGCAAAAATTAAATTTAGGGAGATTTGATGTACTTTAGACTGCTGCCGCCCGTTTTGTGCAGGTGAACGTTATTTTGTTCTTTACCTTACTGCATACTTTTCCATTTGCTTTCCCAATTTCTCTGTATCGAAATAAAATTTCCGGCCACCAGGCTTTTTTACAGCACACTTCTGACCTTTCGCGTGTGCCATTTCATAAAGAAATCTTATTGGTATATCGCATTCTTCGTGCAGCTCCTTGGTTGTCATCATTTTTCTTGGAAACTGCATTCCTC
>CANODN010000004.1 GCA_947564765.1 uncultured Roseburia sp.
AGATAAAGGAGGGAAAGACAAAAGACTTTAATACTGTGTGTGACAGATTGGAGACGGATGCTATTCGTATTCGTATTACCGGGGCGCAAAGTACGCCTATGATTTCCAATGTGGGCGTCTATAAAACAGTAGAAAGCTTTGCTGAGGAAGAGGAAGTAAAGATTCCGGCGAATATGCCGGAAATCGGCATAAATGACTTTACGTTTACCGGAGAGTGGGGTGCAGATACCCTTCCAAACGGCGGAGCCGGAAAATGGTCAAATAAAGCAAAAAATGGAACTGCGGAATTTTCGTTTACGGGAACACAGGCATGGATTTTTGGAACTATGGACCCGACTCATGGAAAAATGAACGTCTATGTAGATGATGAATTAGTAGATGAAGTAGATACTTCTCAGACAGCTTCCAGGAAAATGGATGTATTGCTTTATACAACGCCGAAGTATGAATTTGGTGAGCATACAGTCAGAATTGTTATCACGGAGGGGGCAATTGGATTGTCTAAAGCTTCCTATTTGAGTGATGCGGGATATTTTGAAGTAGAGCAGAATCGCTATACGGTGGGAGAAGGCGAAACCGTTGAAGTGAAAATTGTACGTAAAGATGGAAATAAAGGAGCGAAAACGATTTCATATGTTACGCCGTCTGCAGGAGCAGAACAAGGTGTCAATTATGAGTATCAGCAAAATGATATTACATTCCAGGATGGCGAGATAGAGAAAACGGTTGTTCTTAAGACGACTTACAGTTCTAATATTGCAGATGGATTGGATTTTGGTTTTGTCATTTCATCTGATGAAGCTGTAATTGGAGTATGCGATGCGTGTAGAGTTGTAATTTGGGATAAGGATTATACAGAGGCGCAATTTGATTCTGTTCTGGCAGAAGCGAAAAGTTATCTGGATATGGAAGATAATTACGAAACAGAGGTTTGGAATCTGTTTAAAGAAGCTTATCAGGATGCAGTGAATGCAGATGAAAGCGTTGGAGTAGGCAGACGGAGAGAATTGACGGATAGCTTGAAACAGGCCATTGTTCCGATTCGGGAACAGCATCGGCAGGAGTTGCATGATGAACTGAAACAACAAGTAGAAGAATTGGCATCACAGATGACAAAGAAACCGGATCATTGTCCGGAGGATGTTTGGAGTCAGATACAGGAGGCCTATGCAGAAGCGTTGAAAGCTGTATCCGGAACAGATCAGAGTACAGCAGAAACAGATTTCGGGCAGTTGATCCAGAATTTGAAGGAAGCGCAGACAAAATATGCAGAATGGGCGTCTAAGCCTGTGATCCTGCCATTAAGCGCGCCGGATGTAACAGGTATTTCCAGTACACCGCAGGGGGTTGCCATTACATTTCGCGCATCTGCAAACAGCGCATCTTATGAAATATACCGTAAAGCTGGAAATGGCCAGCCGGTAAAAATCGGAACCTCGCAGATAACATCATATGTGGATGAGAAACCATTAGGAGGTCAGGTACTTACCTATATGGTAAAAGCGGTTTCTGGTGACGCCGCTAAGTATCAGTCAAGCAGTTATGGTGCATCGAAATCTGTAACACTGCCGAAATCCGTAAAAAAACTGAAAGTCAAATCCGTAGCAGGCGGTGCGAAAATTACCTTTAAGAAGGTAAAAGGTGCAAAGAAATATATCATTTATCGTGCAAAGAAGCAGGATGGACCATACAAGAAAGTGAAAGCATTAAAGGCAAAGCAGACCAGCTTTACGGATAAAAAAGCAAAGAAAGGAAAGAATTACTATAAAGTAGTCGTTCAGACAGGCAATGCTTACAGTCCTGCTGTGATGAAGAAGGTAACGATAAAGAAATAAAGAAAAGAAAAGCTGTCCAATGGGGGCAGCTTTTTCTTAAGATTGCCTTTCCGGAGGAAAACGTGTAAAATAATCAGGAGAAAAGATACAAAACAAAGGAGACTTATGGGACACAAAAAGAAAAAGAAGAAAAAATACCGTTTGTTCTGGTTTTTTGTAAAGCTCCAGTTTCTGCTGATGCTGATTGTAGTTGCCGGAGTGGGATATTATTATTATGGCGGATATGCCGTGCAGGTGCAGAAAATGAAAACGGAGGCGGTGCAGTTTGTACGAAACTCCAGGGCCGATACCTTTTGTGCGGCGCAGACCAGCGTGGTTTACGATAAAGACGGCAATACGATTTCCACATTAAAGGGAGAAAAAGACGTTTATTATCTGTCTTACAGCGAGATCCCTCTGGATGTCTGTGCGGCGATTGTCAGTATTGAGGATAAGAAATTTTACCAGCACAGCGGAATCGATATTAAGGCGATTGCCCGTGCTGCAAAAGCGGCATTGGAAAACGGAGAGGTAACCCAGGGAGGAAGTACGATTACCCAGCAGCTGGCGAGGACTATTTTTCTGACGCAGGATAAGACCTGGCAGCGTAAAGTAGAGGAAATCTTCATTGCCACGGAGCTGGAAAAAAAATACAGCAAGACAGATATTCTGGAATTCTATCTGAACAATATTTATTTCGGAAACGGATATTACGGAATCCAGGCGGCCAGCATCGGCTATTTTAATACAGAGGTGCAAAATCTGGATTTATCCCAGATTGCATTTTTATGTGCCATTCCAAACAATCCCACATTGTACGATCCTTTTACAAATATGGTGAATACCCTTGGAAGAAGAGACCGCATTCTTAATAATATGTACGAAGACGGAAAAATTACCGAGAGTGCGTGTCTGCTGGCAAAAGCCGAGGAGATCGTTTTAAGCCGTCCGGCGCATGAGAAAAATAATTACGTAGAAACCTATACGTATTACTGCGCGATCCGACTTTTGATGGAGCAGCAGGGATTTGTTTTCCAAACGGAATTTGAAACCGAAGAGGAGCAGAGTGCATACAATGACGCATACAATCAGCTCTATTCCGAATGTCAGAAAAAACTCTATACCGCGGGATACCGCATCTATACTTCTATGGATCTGGAAATGCAGGCAGCGCTGCAGCAGACGATTGACGAAAAGCTGGCGGATTTTACGGAAGTAAATGAAGAAGGCGTATATAAGCTGCAGGGGGCAGGCGTCTGCATTGACAATGAAACCGGTTATGTCCGGGCGATTGTAGGGGGCAGGAGCCAGGATTTTGACGGATATACCTTAAACCGGGCTTATCAAAGCTACAGGCAGCCTGGGAGCAGTATCAAACCGTTGATTGTATATACCCCGGCGCTGGAACGTAATTATACGCCGGATTCCATCGTGACGGATCAGTATATCGAAGACGGACCTTCCAATGCAGACGGCGGTTATAGCGGAGAGATGACGGTTAGAAGCGCTCTGGCGCGCTCTAAAAATACAGTGGCGTGGCAGTTGTTTGAAGAACTGACGCCTCCGGTGGGATTGTCCTATTTAAAAGCAATGAATTTTTCTAAAATCACAAAAGAAGACGAACGTCTGACCTCCTCTCTGGGGGGACTGACAAACGGAGCGTCTCCGGTGGAAATGACGGCTGCTTATGCAACCCTTGAAAATGACGGGAATTACCGGACGCCTACCTGCATTATAAAAATTACCGATGCCGAGGGCAATGAGATTCTTGCCACCGGGCAGGAGGAAAAGAAGATTTATAAGACTACGGCGGCCCGTATGGTAACGGATATGCTGGCAACGGCAATTACAGAAGGAACCGGAAGGGGGCTTGGCGTTACCGGTATGCCTTCCGCCGGCAAAACAGGAACGACAAACGACAATAAGGACGGCTGGTTTGCAGGGTATACCCGCTATTATACGGCAAGCATCTGGGTAGGATACGATATGCCGGCAGAGCTTCCGGGGCTGTCAGGCTCTACGTATCCCGGGGCAATCTGGCATACGTTTATGGAGCATTGCCACAGCGGTCTGAAACCGGCAGAGTTTCTGCCCTATGTAGAAATGGACCAGTATGAAAAGATACGCAGGGATGCGCTGGAAACGGAAGAAAACGGGGAAGAAACAGATGATAACACAACAGACGGAGAAGAAATACCGGAAATGGATTGACAGCAAAAAAAGGTTTTTTTATACTGAAATCAGTATAGGAAATAAAGGCGGACAAAGGGGACCATAGGAAAGGAGCCGTTTTGTCAAAACCACACAATAATAAGGATAGGAGAAGAAAACATGAAAAAATACGGATTTGGGGTAGACATTGGAGGAACAACATGCAAGATCGGTCTGTTTGAAACGACAGGCGAGCTGGTGGAGAAATGGGAAATTCCCACCAGAAAGGAAAACAACGGAGAAAACATTCTGCCGGATGTGGCTGCATTTATTGCCGCCAAAATGGTGGAAAAAGAGATTATGAAAGGCGAAATCCAGGGAATCGGCATCGGCGTGCCGGGACCTGTGACAAATGAAGGCGTTGTAGTCCGCTGTGTCAATCTCGGCTGGGATGTGATCAATGTTGCAAAAGAGATGACAGAACGGACCGGATTTACGGTAAAAGTCGGCAATGACGCCAATGTGGCTGCCCTTGGCGAAATGTGGCAGGGCGGCGGCAAAGGACATACGGATGTTGTACTGATTACGTTGGGAACAGGCGTTGGCGGTGGCGTGATCGTTGACGGCAAAGTTGTAACAGGCAACAAGGGCGCAGGCGGTGAGATCGGTCATATTATTGTAAATGATAGAGAAACAGAGGCCTGCAACTGCGGTCAGAAGGGATGCCTGGAGCAGTATGCATCCGCTACGGGAATTGTGCGCATGGCAAAACAGAAACTGGAAAAAGTTGAGAAAGAATCGGCTATCCGGGGCATCAATCCGCTGACGGCAAAAGATATTTTTGATGCTGCAAAGGCAGGGGACGCTTTGGCAGATGAAATCGTAGACGATATGACAAAAGTTTTGGGTGAGGCGCTTGCTAATATCGCCCGGGTGGTGAATCCGGAAGTGTTCGTTATTGGCGGCGGCGTATCGAAAGCAGGCAGCATTATTACCGACCGGGTGAAGAAATATTATGACGCGAAATCCTTCAGCTCTTGTCTGGATGCCCATTTTGAACTGGCAACGCTGGGAAATGATGCTGGAATGTACGGCTGTGTGCAGATGATTTTAGACTGACAGGCATATAGAAGGAGAAAAGTTGAAAAAAATGAAATTGAAAAAGAGATTATTGGCGGCTGTCATGGGTCTGGTTGTATGTGTTCAGTCACCAGCTTTTGCAGCAATGCCTTTGGGGGATATGGAGCAGCTGCAGAAAACAGAGGCCGGCGGTGAGACGGATTCCGCTCTTCGTCTGTGGTATGACGAGCCGGCACCAATTGAAAGCAGCGATGTACGGTGGTGGCAGTCTTCGGCCCTTCCCATTGGGAACAGCAGTATAGGCGGCATGATTTTCGGGGCGGTAGAAAGGGACCGGATTCATATTAATGAAAAAACCCTTTGGACCGGAGGACCGAAAAACGGAGAAGATAAAAGCGGGGATGGGAATCCTTACCGCGGCGGCAACCGCCTGACGTATGCGGGAGATGAATTTCTGGAGAATTATCGGCAGCAGTTGGATGACAAATCCGAGAATGTATTTGGCCTTCCCTTTAATGAGGCGAATAATATCCTGACACAGAATTTCTTTTCCGGCAGGCAGAACAAAGGAACCTATATGGACTTTGGAGATATTTACCTGGATTTTGCAAGGAGCGGCCTGCAGGAGGAAAACGTTTCGAATTATGTGAGAGATCTGGATTTGGAGCGGGCTGTTTCCACGATTCGATATACGTATGAAGGCGTAACGTATCAACGGGAGACATTTGTAAGCTATCCCGATCATGTTCTGGTATGCAGGCTTTCTTCCACGGGAAACGGAAAGCATACATTGGACGTTTCCCTTGCCGGAGCAATGGCAGGCTCAAAAAACATTTCCGTTTCCGGCCATAAAATCACTTTAAAAGGAAGTCTGAACGATAACGGAATGAAATACGAGGCACAGCTGGCCGTTCTGCAGGAGGGAGGCTCGCTGCAGGCAGGAGGCGATAACATTTCCGTGGATGGGGCGGATACCGTGACGCTGATTCTTTCTGCGGGCACAGACTATGAGAATACCTATCCGGCTTACCGCGGAGAGGACCCCGGGGCTAAGGTTGCGGAAACGCTGAATTTGGCTGAAGAAAAAGGGTATTTAGAGCTGTTAAAGGATCACCTTGCGGATTATCAGGAGCTTTTTTCCAGAGTCAGCCTTGATTTGGGAGAGGAGATTCCTACGATTCCCACAGACGAACTGGTGGAGAATTACCGGAACGGAGAAATAGATCCGGCCCTTGAGGTTTTGATTTATCAGTACGGAAGATACCTGACGATTGCCGGTTCCAGAGAAGGTACCCTTCCCACAAACCTCTGCGGTATGTGGCTTTTGGGAAATGCCAATGAGTTATGGCAGGGGGATTATCATTATAATATCAATTTGCAGATGAATTACTGGCCCACTTACAGTACGAATCTGGCGGAATGCGGCGTACCCTTAAATGAATTTGCAAGCTCGCTTGTGGTGCCGGGCAGATATGCGGCGGCTATGGGCTTTGGGGGTACGGTAGATGAAGATGCGCCCATCGGAGAAGGCAACGGCTTTCTCGTACATACGGCAGGCAATCCCTTTGGAGCTACGGCGCCTGCCGGAGTTCAGGAATACGGCTGGAATCCCAACGGCGGAACATGGCTTTTACAGAATATATACGATTATTACCGTTTTACACAGGACAAAGAGGTTTTAAGAGATACCATATATCCGATGCTAAAAGAGGCGGCCAATTTCTGGGCAGAGCATCTTTGGTACAGTCCGAATCAGAATCGGCTGACCGTTGCACCTTCCGTTTCTGCGGAACAGGGACCTACTGCAGTAGGAACGACATACGACCAGTCATTGGTATGGCAGTTGTTTGAAGAGAGCATTCAGGCGGCGCAGATATTGGGAACAGATGAAGAGGATGTTTTAATCTGGAAGGAAAAACAGGATGCCTTAAAACCCATTATGATTTCTGATGCGGGATATATCAAGGAATGGTACGAAGAGACGACGCCGGGCAAGGCAAAGGACGGAGATCTTGCGGAAATCAATATTCCGAATTTTAATGCAGGTTATACCTATGAAATCCACCGTCATTCTTCCCATTTGATCGGTCTGTATCCCGGCAGCCTGATTAATAAAGATAATGAGGCATATATAACGGCTGCAAGAAAAAGCCTGCTTCAGAGGGATTTTGCCGGAACCGGCTGGTCAAAAGCGCATCGCATTAATCTCTGGGCAAGGGCGCAGGACGGCAACAATGCGTATCGTCTGGTGAAAGGAATGCTGCAGGGAGGAAATGCGGGAATTTTGACGAATCTTTTGGACTCCCACGGCAACGGAGCCGGAAACCATACGGATTACCCGGTATTCCAGATTGACGGGAATTACGGGATTACAGCAGGTATGACGGAGATGCTTTTGCAGAGCCATTTGGGTTATACACAGATTCTTCCGGCCCTTCCGGACGCATGGGCAAACGGCTCTGTCAGCGGTCTGGTGGCAAGAGGAAATTTTGTGATCGACATGGAATGGAAAGAGAAAGAGGCGGTGAACCTTTCTGTGCTTTCCCGCAGCGGCGGCACATTTACTGCAGAATACAAGGGGCTTTCCGATGCCGGTGTATTCACCTCTTCCGGTGAACAGGTACAGACAACAAAGCTCGGGGAAGATAAAATTTCCTTCGAAACAAAAGCAGGCGAAACCTATTTCTTTGAGCTGGAAACACCTTTGTTTTCTGTCAGGGAAGGAAAGGTTGCAGCAGGAACAGAAATTGAGATACTTTCTTCGGATTCCCGTTATGAGATTCGCTATACACTGGACGGAAGCGAGCCGAATCGGTATGCAAAACGTTACGAAGGCCCTATTGCGATACAGGCCGGGGATGTGCTGCAGATCAAAGCTGCATTGTTTTTACAGGGGAAACGAATCGGAAGAATTGCCGAAGCAAATTATTGCTGTAATCTTTCCTTGTCGGCAGTCCGGTCGGAGGAGTCGTCTTCCTGGGGAGACAAAGATGAATTTAAGGCAGCGGCTGCCAGAGACGGGAAAAAGGCGCCGGAATCATCGGAGCTTGGAAGCGGAAACATGGATTCCAGGTGGGCGCCTAAGGATAATGAGGCGGAGAATTGGATGCTCTTTGAATTTGACCATGCCGTTACCGTGAATGTTATGACGATTGAGCAGTATAAAGATACTGCAGGGAAGAACCACATTGATGCATTCCGGATTTTATATTCCGATGACAAAACGGAGTGGAAAGAGGCATATGACAGCGCAAAGGCGGATTCGGCACCGGAATGGACCTTAATTTATGAGGGGAACGGCAGCCAGAGCTATGAGACAACCGTTTCTTTTCCGGAGGTTACAGGAAAATATGTGAAATTTCTTGTGACGGAAGGAGAAAATCCTTCTGTATGGGAATGGGAAATCTATCATCAGCCCGTGCCGTCTCAGACAGATAAAGCTGCCTTACAGGAAGAGATTTTGTCTGCACAAAGTATATATGACCGGGAAATCGGCAAAAATCTGACAAAGGAGCAGCAGGTACGTCTGGAAGAAATGCTGCTTCGCGCCAATGAAGTTTTTTATAATGGATTTGCCGGGCAGGAGGAGATAGATGAAGCTGTAAAGAGTCTGAATGAGCTGGTCGATGCGCTGGAGGAGGAATGGAAATCCAACAGAGTTCCAGATCCTGTGACGCTGGAAAAGCCGGTGATTCAATCCGTGAAAAGCGTATTGACTTCTAAGGGAACGAAAGTGAAAATTACGGTAAGTGCAGTAAACCATGCAGAGGGATACCTTGTCTACAGCAAAACGGGCAGCGGGATACGGCTTATAGGAGAGACGGATGCAGGCAGAACAGTATATGATACAAATCCTCCTGTAAACGGAAAGGAAATCAGCTATTATGCAAAAGCCATAGCAAAAAGCGCCGCTTATCAGGACAGCGGAGAAGGCGCGGCAAAGACACTGAAGCTTCCGAAAGCACCTAAAAAGGGAACGGCAGTAAGAAGCGGCAGCTCTGTGCAGCTTTCCTGGAGTAAAGTAAAAAAAGCGAAGGCTTATATTGTATTTCGCCAGACATCATCAAAATCCGGTTATAAGAAAATCGCAGTGGTAAAAAATAAAACGACATTTACCGATAAAAAAGCAAAGAAAAAGAACTGCCGTTATGCAGTTGCAGTGAAGGGCGCCGGAAAGAAATACAGCGGAATGCGAAAATTAAAAATGAAAAAATAATGGAAACGGCTTCTGCAGCGGTAACATACCGATATGCAGAAGCCGTTTTGTAATTGTTAAATATTGTTAGACGGTTGTATTCACGCCGTTGATTGCCGCATATTCGTTTTCTTCCATAGGAATTACCAGGCATTTCTGGCCGCCGATCATCTGGGATTTGATCTGTGCGGCTTTTTCCGGTTTCACACGGAGAATAACGTCGTAAGTTTTGGGCGCATCCGGCATGGATTCCTCCTGCAGTCCGGCCAGCATACGGGTGTCCTTTAACTCCTGCTCCAAAATACCGACCTTTTGGATCAGCTCTTTTTCCTGTTTCTGCCTGCTGCCTGCTTCTGCAGCCTTGGCGTCGATCAGGTGGTCTAATACGGGAGCCTCGTCTTTGAATTCCTCCCGATAGGATTCTTCGATTACGGCAGCGGCAGTCTCCGGTATTTTTGTTTCTGCAAGGACTTCGCCAATGGCGTCGGCAGTCAAAAGGAGAGGTTCCTTTTCTTCCGGAGCTTCTTCCGCAGTCTCTTCTTCTGCCATGCAAGACAGCTCCTGCTGAATTTCGCAGAACACCTCCCGGGAAGTCTCTTCGTCTCCGCTGCAGGCTTTTTTGACAATAGATTCAAAGGTCAGCTTCTGCTCGACTGCGGTCCGCCTTGCCGTACATCCCAAAATATGTTCCATAAGCTCCGTATGGGGTTCTTTGGGATTTCTGTGGTATGTCATAACGGAATGAAGATCGGCGCTTCTGTCCGTAAATGCCGGAAAAATAAAGCCGCTGTCGGGAGCGCAGACAATCCAGTCCCGGATTCTCGGCCCGATCCGGTTTTCATCAGCCAGGTAGCCCAGTCCCGGCTTGCTTAAGCTGACGGGGCAGATAGCGCAAAGCAGATATTCATAGACTTCTTCCGATTCGTCCAGCTTGCTGTTGTCGCTTGATTTGGTAATGACGTCATAGGCGTCGTGAAAAATTAAAATCAGGTAGTTGCCGGCATATTCGTAATGGTCGATGACCAGATCGTAGAAGCGTTCCAGCAGATCCTCATTCTGCAGGGCGCTGCTTCTTAAGGCAGTAAGAAAATGCTGTTTTCCTCCGGCGGATTCCTCTTCTAAGGGAAATTCCAGTTCCAGGAGATTGTTGCCTACCGTGCCGGAAAGAGCTTTTTTGGCAATTTCCAGATATTTGTAAAATTCTTCGTCTTCCAGATTTAGAAAAGTTTCATTCAGATTTACAACGCGATTTCTCTCTCCGTCAACGTAACAGCCGCACATACGGGTAAAGGTACAGGATTCTTTTTTCAGGCGGCGTTTGATTTCCAAGACGTCTTTTCTGTTCATGGGTGATCTCCTCTCTTTCGGATTCATTGGATTTTATTATAGCACTCGCTTTGGATTTCGTCACTATATTGTGAAGGATAATATAAATAATTGGTAAAATTACCAGGCAATGTGTTATACTGAATAAAACAGGGATCTTCGAACCATAATAAGGAAAGAAAAGTATTGGTGAAGGAGATTTCAGATATGAAAAAGACAGCGATTTTATTGCTTCTTACATCCGTTATCCTGTTTTCTGCAGCTATGGGCTGCGGGCAGAAGAAGCAGGAAGATTCAAACGGCAGCGATACAAATACGGCGGAAAATACAGAAGATACCGGGACAGATCCCATGGGAACAGAGGCTGCTATGGATACGGAAGGTACCAGTCAGCTGCAGCTTGGCAGCGCCGTAGAGATTCCGGCGAGTTTTGACAGGCAGTCTGCGGAGATAGATGCACATCCGGAACTGGAAAAAGCAATTGCAGAATACTGCAATGTAGCGGAGGCGGATTATTCCAATGTGCGTTATTATTACAATTATGTGGATTTAAATGATGATGGTCAGAAGGAAATACTCGCTTTGGTGTCAGGAGAGGAAACGGCAGGGATTGACAGGAATATGCTGCTTTGGCTGGATGAGCCGGAGGACGCAAAGATTACGTCTCACTCCATACGGCAGGTATTTCACCGGGCAGGCGTTCCGATCTATATCAGCAATCATATGACAGATGGATATCTTGATCTGATTATTACCAAAAATCAGGATGCAGAAGGGGAAGGCACTGAAGAAGTCGATGTATCCAATGCAGGGCGGACAGTTGATGGTGAGGAAACTTCTCTGCAGAGGACGGCGGGACTGGATGAGACAACAGGAGTAAACGGCGCCGAGCTGCTTTCTGTGGAAGAGACTTATCTGCTGTTAACCTGGCAGGGAGATAAATATCAGGAATTAGAAGAAGGAACGGCGCTTGTTTCGCTGGATGGCTACGAAGGAACGGCTGTTTTAACCAACAATATAGAAAGTGATATTGCCGCCGGCAATTATCATTTTCTGGGAGAAGCTATGAGATAAATATGCGATGGATCATTTTGTACTGGAAAATGGTTCGCAAGATCAAATCAGAAAGGGGAGATAGGTTTGCTGAAAAATTATGAAATCCGCAAATACCAGATACCAGAGGAAGAATTAAAAGCGCTGGTGAAAGAAAAAAGGGAAGAACTGGTCCGGCAGCAGATGATGATTAAGGAGCATAAACTTCCGGTTTTTGTTCTGATCGAAGGCTGGGGAGCAGCCGGTAAGGGTACGCTGATCGGGAATCTGATCAAAGATTTAGATCCCAGGTTTTTCAGTGTCATTACTATGAAAGCGCCGGGAGAAGAAGAATTGAGGAAGCCGTTTTTATGGCGTTATATGGAAACCATACCGGAGGCCGGGAAGTTTGTATTTTTAAATTCCGGCTGGCTGAACGAAACTGCCGAGGATGTGATCAATGGCAGAATTGACGAAACAACCCTGGAGCAAAGACTGGGACAGCTGCGGACTTTTGACCGTCAGTTAAAGGATAACGGGTATCTCGTTGTAAAGCTGTTTCTGCAGATTCCATCGGAGGAGCAGAAGCAGAGGCTGGAGAAGCTTGGAGATGAAAAAGACACCAAATGGCGTGTTGCCGATAAGGATCTGCGTCAGGTAAAGAAACGGGAGAAATATGAGAAGGTATATGACCGGATTTTAGAAGCTACGAATACCGGTTATGTGCCTTGGAATATTGTAGACGCCGTAGATAAGAAGCAGGCGCTTTTGCAGGTGCTGCATCTGCTGACAAATCAGATCAATCAGGCAGTGGAAAATTTCAGGGTGCTGCCTGAGATCTTACATAAAGATTACCCGCTTTTGAAAATGCCCCGGCTGGCTCAGGTGCCGTTGGATCAGGAAATGACCAAGGAAGAATACAGGATTCGTTTAAAGGAGCTGCAGAAAAAACTGAAAAAGCTGCACAATAAAATTTACCGCAAGAAGATCCCGGTTGTGATTGCATACGAAGGCTGGGATGCTGCGGGAAAGGGAGGCAATATCAAACGTCTCACAAGCGCCTTAGATCCCAGAGGCTTTGAGGTGCATCCCATTGCCTCTCCGGAGCCTCATGAGAAGTCGCGTCATTATCTGTGGCGGTTTTATCACAGACTGCCTAAGGATGGGCATATTGCAATTTTTGACCGCACCTGGTACGGCAGAGTTATGGTGGAGCGGTTAGAGGGTTTCTGCTCGGAAAACGACTGGAAGCGGGCCTATAATGAAATCAATGAATTTGAAAAGGAGCTGTCTGACTGGGGTGCGATTGTGCTTAAGTTCTGGGTGCATATCGATAAGGATACGCAGCTTGCCCGTTTTACGGAGAGGCAGAATACGCCTCAAAAGCAGTGGAAGATTACAGAAGAGGACTGGCGTAACCGGGAAAAATGGGATGCATATGAAGAAGCGGTAGACGAGATGATTGCGAAAACCTCAACGGAAAATGCGCCGTGGTTTATTATTCAGTCTAACAATAAATATTATGCCAGGATTCAGGCAATTGAGACGGTAATTGCGGCAATTGAAGAGAGAGTAGGTTCTGTATGAGTAAAATTTCTACAAAACAGCTGGTGTACGCTGCGGCAGCGATTGCACTGGCTGCAGTGACTTCTATGATTAAGGTGTTTTCCCTGCCTATGGGAGGGTCCGTTACGCTGCTCAGTATGTTGTTTATTGTATTGATCGGATATTGGTACGGTCCCGCAGCGGGATTGATTGCAGGGGTGGCATACGGGCTTTTGCAGTTTGTCATGGAGCCGTACTTTTTTACGATTCCCCAGATGATTGTGGATTATCCCCTGGCGTTTGGCGCCCTTGGCCTTTCCGGATTTTTTCATAATTCCAAAAACGGCCTGACGATCGGGTACCTGGCAGGCGTCATCGGAAGATGCTTTTTTGCATTTTTGTCCGGCTGGATCTTCTTCGGCAGTTATGCGGGAGATTACGGTATGGCGGCTCCGGTTTATTCCATTCTCTATAACGGTTCTTATCTGGGAGCCGAGGCCTTGATTACAATCATTATCATCAATCTTCCTCCGGTGAAAAAAGCACTGGTTCACATTAAGAAAATGGCATTGAGCGAATAAAAACATCCTGCTTTGGAATTAGAACTCGTTCCAGAGCAGGATGTTTTTTAATTTCCTTTACTGCTTAGCGGATTGCTCCGGCCTTCAAAAAACGGGCTGTTATCCGGTATAGGCTTGTCCGATTTATTATACAGGCTTTGCTGCCGCAGTGCATCCGGAGACGGCGGCGCTTCTTTCTTTTTATGCACATCGGAATGCTGTCTGTGGCAGTTGGAATCTGCGCATTTTGTAGTATCTTCCATGGGAACCTCCTTATTTGTTTTTTCTTAGTCTGCCTGATTTTATGGGGAAATATACGTGGTCAGAGAGCTGGAACAAATCGATAAGATAATATAAAAAAATTTACAGGAAGCAGTTGACAAATCTTTCCTGCTGTAATATACTTTGCCTGTCAAATGATTTGATGATCAAACTATTTGACAGGCAAAGTATTCCGGTGTGGCGAAATAAAGAAGCAAAACATATCGGGATGAGGCAAAAATAGGAGAGAAGAATAAAGGAGAAACGACATGTTAGAAAAATTAAAAGAAATCATTGCAGAACAGTTAAGTATTGATATGAGTGAAATTACGGCAGACAGCAATTTTAAAGACGATCTGGGCGCAGACTCCCTGGATCTGTTTGAGCTTGTTATGAGCCTGGAGGAAGAATACGATGTGGAAATTCCATCCGAGGATCTGGAGAAGATTGCAACGGTGAATGACGTTATGGAATATTTAAAAGCAAAAGGTGTGGAAATCTAATATGAAAACCGAGATTACAGAATTACTTGGCATTTCTTATCCGATCCTCCAGGGCGGCATGGCCTGGGTGGCGGAATATCATCTGGCGGCTGCGGTATCCGATGCCGGAGGCTTTGGCATTATCGGAGCTGCCAGTGCACCGCCGGAGGTGGTAAGAGAGCAGATTCGCAAGGTAAAAGAATTGACGGAGAAACCCTTTGGCGTCAACGTCATGCTGATGAATCCCAACGCGCCGGAGGTGGCGAAGGTTGTTGTGGAAGAAGGCGTAACAGCAGTTACCACAGGCGCGGGCAATCCGGCGCCTTTTTTGAACATGTGGAAGGATGCAGGAATCAAAGTCATTCCCGTGGTGGCAAGCGTAGCCATGGCCAGGATGATGGAAAAGGCAGGCGCCGATGCTGTTGTTGCAGAAGGGACAGAGTCGGGAGGTCATATCGGATCAGCCACGACGATGACCTTAGTTCCTCAGGTTGCGGATGCAGTAAAGATTCCCGTGATTGCGGCCGGCGGAATCGGTGACGGCAGGGGGATTGCAGCAGCCATGATGCTGGGAGCAGAGGGCGTACAGATGGGCACCCGTTTTATTGTGGCAAAGGAATCGATCGTACATGCAAATTATAAGGAACGCGTATTAAAGGCAAAGGACATCGATTCGGAAGTGACAGGAAGAAGCACCGGGCATCCCATTCGGGTACTCCGCAACAAGATGACAAGGGAATATCTGAAAATGGAAGAGCGGGGCGTTGGACTGGAAGAATTGGAGCTTTTAACCCTTGGTTCTTTGCGGAAAGCCGTTATGGAAGGCGATGTGGTAAACGGAAGCCTTATGGCAGGACAGATTGCAGGGATGATCAAAAAGGAACAGACCTGTAAGGAAATGATGGAAGAAATGATGAAAGAAACAAAAGCGCTTCTGGACAGGAAGCTGCAGTAACAGGAAATCAAAAAATGCGGGGTAAATGAAATGGGTAAACTGGTATTTATGTTCCCGGGACAGGGTTCCCAGTATGTGGGCATGGGAAAAGAATTTTATGACAGGATTCCGGTATGTAAAGAGACATATGATCTGGCCAGTGAAGCATCCGGACTGGATGTTGCAAAGCTGTGCTTTGAAGAAAATGAGCAGATCCATATTACCGAATATACGCAGATTGCCATGCTGGCAACAGAAGCGGCAATTTATGCGGCATTAAAGGAAAAAGGCCATACGCCGGATGTTACCGCCGGGTTAAGCCTGGGAGAATACGGGGCGCTGATCGCATCCGGTGTGATGAGGGAAAAGGATGCGTTTTCCATCATCCGTAAAAGAGGCATTTATATGCAAAATGCCGTTCCAACAGGAGGTGCAATGAGCGCCGTGCTGGGACTTGACGCAGCAGTCATTGAAGAAATTTGTGAAAAAACAGAAGGAATTGTTTCCATTGCCAATTATAACTGTCCGGGACAGATTGTGATCACAGGTGAAAAAACAGCCGTAGATGCGGCGGGAACAGCCTTAAAAGAAGCCGGCGCAAAGCGAATCGTGCCGCTTAAGGTAAGCGGACCGTTCCATTCTCCGATGCTTGCAGAGGCAGGAAAGCAGCTTGGCGAAGCGTTAAAAGATGTGGAAATTGCAGAGCGCTTTATTCCGTATCTGGCAAACGTAACAGCCGATTATGTAACAAAAGCGGAAGAGGTAAAGCCTCTTTTGGAACAACAGGTGGCATCCAGCGTCCGCTGGCAGCAGACAGTGGAACGTCTGATTGCAGACGGTGCGGATACCTTTGTGGAAATCGGGCCGGGTAAGACGCTTTCCGGATTTATGCGGAAAATCAATCGGGATGTAACGGTATACCATATCGATACGATGGAGGATTTCTTAAATTATGTTGACAGATAAAATTGCACTTGTTACAGGAGCCAGCCGGGGGATCGGCGCAGCCATTGCCAAAGCGCTGGCGAAGGAAGGCGCAGCCGTTATCATCAATTACAACGGTTCAAAGGAAAAGGCACAGGCAGTGGCGGATGAAATTACGGCGGCGGGAGGAAAAGCAGAAATTTACCAATGCAGTGTCGCTGATTTTGATGCCTGCAGAGAAATGATCGAGACAATGATCAAAAAGCACGGACGCATTGACATTCTTGTAAATAACGCAGGAATTACAAGAGACGGACTTTTGATGAAAATGTCAGAAGCGGATTTTGATACCGTTCTTGACACCAATTTAAAAGGCGCATTTCACACGATCCGTCATATGTCCCGCTGGTTTTTAAAGCAGAGAAGCGGAAAAATTATTAATATTTCTTCTGTTTCCGGTATTTTGGGCAACGCAGGACAGGCAAATTATTCCGCCAGCAAGGCAGGTGTGATCGGCCTGACAAAAAGTACGGCAAGAGAACTGGCTTCCAGAGGAATCAACGTGAATGCCATTGCGCCGGGCTTTATTGCAACAGATATGACGGATGCTATGCCGGAGGACGCGAAGAAGAAAATGACAGAGGCAATTCCCCTTGGGCGGATCGGAAAACCGCAGGAGATTGCAGATCTGGCCGTTTTTCTGGCGTCTGACAAAGCAGATTATATAACAGGACAGGTATTTGCGGTTGATGGAGGAATGACAATTTAGAAAGGGCAAGACATGATGAAAAGAAGAGTTGTTGTAACAGGTATGGGTGCAATTACACCCATCGGACTGAATGTGGAAGAATTCTGGCAGTCTGTAAAAGAAGGCAGGATTGGATTTGCACCGATCACCAGATTTGATACATTGGAATATAAATGTCACATTGCCGCCGAAGTCAAAGGCTTTGAGGGCAAAAATTTTATGGATTTTAAAGCGGCAAAGCGTATGGAACTGTTTTCCCAGTATGCAGTCGCAGCGGCAAAGGAAGCATTATCGGATTCCGGAATTGATATGGAAAAAGAAGATCCTTACCGCGTGGGCTGTGCCATTGGTTCCGGCATCGGAAGCTTACAGGCTATGGAACGGGAGCATAAAAAACTGCTGGAAAAAGGACCGAACCGGGTAAATCCGCTGTTGGTTCCTATGATGATCTGTAATATGGCGGCAGGAAACGTTTCCATTCAATTCGGATTGAAGGGAAAAAGCATCAATTCCGTAACCGCCTGCGCCACCGGGACAAATACCATCGGAGAAGCATTCCGCGCCATTCAGTACGGTGAGGCGGATGTCATGGCTGCAGGAGGAACAGAAAGCAGCATCACGCCCATCGGTATTGCAGGATTTACGGCGCTGACAGCTCTTTCTCCGGTAGATGATCCGGAGAAATGCTCTCTTCCCTTTGATAAAAACAGAAGCGGTTTTGTCATGGGTGAGGGTGCAGCCGTTGTCATATTGGAGGAACTTACCCATGCAAAAGCAAGAGGCGCCAGGATTTATGCGGAGGTCGTTGGCTATGGATGTTCTTCGGATGCTTATCACATTACTTCTCCGGAGGAAAGCGGAGCCGGAGCTGCAAGGGCTATGACAAATGCCGTTGAAGACGCAGGGCTTAAAACAGAGGATATCTGCTATATCAATGCCCACGGTACCGGAACACATCACAATGATCTGTTTGAAACAAGGGCGATTAAGCTGGCCTTTGGCAGCCATGCGAAGAATCTGAAGATCAATTCGACGAAATCAATGATCGGTCATCTTTTAGGAGCCGCGGGAGCGATTGAATTCGTTACCTGTGTGAAAGAGCTGACGGAAGGGTATCTGCACAAAACAGTAGGTTATACGACACAGGACGAAGAGATGGATCTGGATTATTGTAAAGAAGCAGTCACAGGGGATTTTTCATATGCGCTGAGCAATTCACTGGGCTTTGGCGGACACAATGCAAGCCTTCTTGTGGCAAAATACAGGGAAAACGAGGAATAAGATTATGTCATTATTAAATACCAGACAGATTATGGAGATCATTCCCCACAGACAGCCCTTTCTTTTGATTGATACGATTGAGGAGCTGGAACCGGGCGTAAAAGCAGTGGGGAGAAAATGTGTCAGCTATAACGAACCGTATTTTGCAGGGCACTTTCCCGGAGAGCCTGTTATGCCGGGAGTACTCATCATAGAGGCTATGGCCCAGGCCGGCGCAGCTGCAATTTTAAGCAAGCCGGAAAATAAAGGAAAAACGGCATATTTTGCAGGCATCAATCATGCAAAATTCAAACAGAAGGTCCTGCCCGGTGATGTATTGACACTGGAGCTTGAGATTATTAAGGAAAAAGGTCCCATAGGAATCGGAAGAGGAACTGCAAGGGTAGATGGAAAAATTGCAGCATCTGCAGAATTGACATTTGCAATTGGAAATGGGGAATAAAAATGGCAGCTATTTTAAGAAAAAAGAAATTTATCAAACTGCAAAAACAGCAGGAAGCCGGGGATGTAATTGTATGTCCCGCATGTAAAAAAGAACTGAATAAGCTGGAAGTGATTATCAATAAATATGTCTGCTATGAATGCGGCAGCTATTTTCGGGTGCGTACCACAAACCGGATCAAAATGGTGGCGGATAAAGAAAGCTTTACGCCATGGTTTGAGGAAATGGAATTTCAAAATCCCCTGGATTTTCCGGAATACGATGAGAAAATCAAGGCGGCTCAGGAGAAAACAGGTCTGTCAGAAGGCGTTACCGTAGGCGAGGCCAAAATCTATGGGGAATCTGTTGTGCTGGGTGTATGCGATTCCAGATTTCTTATGGGAAGCATGGGACATATCGTCGGGGAGAAGATTGCGTCTGCCGTGGAAAAAGCCACAGAGCGCAGACTGCCGGTGATTTTGTTCTGCTGCTCCGGCGGAGCGAGAATGCAGGAGGGCATTATTTCCTTAATGCAGATGGCAAAGACCTCTGCAGCCCTGAAAAAGCATTCCGATGCCGGACTTTTGTATATTCCTGTTCTGACGGACCCAACCACAGGCGGCGTGACGGCAAGCTTTGCCATGTTAGGAGACGTCATTCTGGCGGAGCCCGGAGCGTTAATTGGCTTTGCAGGTCCAAGGGTGATTGAGCAGACCATAGGACAGAAGCTTCCGGAAGGATTTCAGAGGGCGGAATTTCAGCTGGAGCATGGGTTTGTAGATGCGATTGTAGAACGAAAAGACTTAAAGAAAACCCTCTACAAGCTGTTAAAGCTGAATCAGGTTCGGACGGGGTATGATCATTTTGAACCGTACAAGGACTTTACGTATCAGACCAGCGAGCTTATGAAGGAACGGAATGCCAAAAGCAAAAGCTTAAGTGCCTGGGAAAAGGTGCAGGCGGTAAGAAATACAAAACGTCTGGCCTGCGTGGATTATATGGAGCAGATTTTTGATGATTTTACAGAGCTGCACGGCGACCGTTATTACAGAGACGATCCCGCAATTGTAGGGGGAATTGCCAGTCTGGATGGACAGCCGGTCACTGTGATCGGCGTACACAAGGGAAAAGATTTAAAAGACTGCATGAAGCATAATTACGGCATGCCTTCTCCGGAAGGATACCGCAAAGCGCTGCGTCTGATGAAGCAGGCAGAGAAATTCAACCGGCCGATTATTACCTTTGTCAATACTTCCGGAGCCTTCTGCGGCATGGAAGCAGAAGAGGGCGGACAGGGAGAAGCGATTGCCAGAAATCTCTATGAGATGTCCGGCATGAAGGTACCGATTCTTTGTCTGATGATCGGAGAGGGCGGAAGCGGCGGAGCACTGGCTCTGGCCGTGGGAAATGAAGTCTGGATGATGGAAAACGCCACATATTCCATTCTTTCTCCGGAGGGCTTTGCGTCTATCTTGTGGAAGGATAAAAAGCGTGCCAAAGAAGCCGCCGGGGTTATGAAGATTACGGCAAAGGATTTATACGATCTGAAGGTGGTAGAGAAGATGATTCCGGAATTCGGCGGAGCAGACGAGAAAGCCCTGCAGGATATTTCTATGTTTATGAAGTTTCATATGAAGAAGTTTCTGGAGAAATACAGCAGGCTAAGCAAGGATGAGCTGGCAGAAAACCGTTATCAGAGATTCCGCAGATTTTAAGATATCATGCGTTCGGAGGAAAAATAGATGAAAACCAGAATATGCGGTACAGGAAGTGCCCTGCCGGAAAAAAGAGTAACCAATGACGATCTGAGCCGGTTTCTTGAGACCTCGGATGAATGGATCAAAAGCCGGACCGGGATTGGCGCCAGACATCTTGCCGTAGAGGAGACGCTGACAGGACTGACGGCCAGGGCCGCCGAAAGTGCGCTGCAGGAGGCGGGGGTAAAACCGGAGGAGCTGGATTTGATTTTGTCGGCTACGCTTTCGGCCGATCATATACTGCCTTCCCTTTCCTGCGAGCTGCAGCGGGAGCTTGGAGCAGTCAATGCGGCGGCATTTGATCTCAACGCCGCCTGCTCCGGATTCTTGTTTGCACTGCAGACGGCGGACGCTTATATCAAAAGCGGACAATATCAGACCATCCTGGTGACAGGCGGAGAGATTTTATCCAGACTTATGGACTGGAATGACCGTTCTACCTGCGTCTTATTTGGAGACGGCGCCGGCGCAGTTGTGGTAAAAGCAGATGAAACATACGGCATTCTTGGCAGCGTACAGGGAACGGACGGTGTCAAAGGCGACGTGCTTTCCTGTGAAAACCGTAAAAATCAGAATCCCTATATTGCAGGTACAAAAGACAGCGCCTATGTGTCTATGAACGGACAGGAGGTCTATAAATTTGCGGTACGCACGGTTCCGGGAGCAATCCATGCAGCTGTGGAAAAAGCAGGACTTACCATAGAGGACATCGATTGGTTTTTACTGCATCAGGCAAACATCCGCATCATTGAGGCCGTATCCAAAAGACTGCATGTTCCCATGGATCAATTCCCCACAAATTTACAGGAATGTGGTAATATATCTGCAGGAAGTGTGCCGATCCTTCTGCATCATGTCAATGAGCGCGGCATGCTGCACAAAGGAGATAAGATTGTACTTGCCGGATTCGGCGCAGGATTAAGCTGGGGAGCGTCTGTGCTGACGTGGTAACAGGCTTGTTGGAGGAAAACATGGATACAAAAAAGAAACCGGACCCGGATGAAGTGTTAAATGAGCTTCTGGTGAAGCTGTTTAAAAGCATTGTGGAAATCGAAGAAAAATATCTGATTACGCCGGAGTTTAAAGATATCAGCGTCAATGATATGCATATTATTGAGGCCATCGGATTACAAGAACCAAAAAGCATGTCTGCGGTAGCAAGGCTGATGTCTGTGACAACCGGAACACTGACCAAGCTCATGGACGCGCTTTCAGACAAAGCGTATGTCATACGGGAACGGGGGAAAAAAGACAAACGCGTGGTATTTGTATCTTTGACGGAAAAAGGCAGAAAAGCTTATGCACACCATGAGACCTTTCATCGGGATATGATTGCAAAAATCAAGGACGGAATCAACGAGCAGGAGACGACGATATTGATTTATACGCTGGCGAAGATGAACGATTATTTTAATCGGATTTATAAAGGGGAGTAAGAATCAGTGAAAGAAAGACATCAAGAAGACAGGACTGAAAGTGAAATAGCAGTAATCAATGAGATATAAAACAAAGCGGCGGCATATCGAAAATGCTGCCGCTTTATTTTAGCTATTTTGTATCAACGTTTGTATCAACGGAAGAACTTTTTTAGTGATTAAATTGACAACAAGAGGAAAAGAAAGTAATATATTATACAAGGCGAATGATTTTGCAAAGTGTTTTTGTGCAAAATTCATAAGCGATTGAGAAATGGAATGAAAAGAAATGAAATGAAAAGAAAAAGAAGAGGAGGAAAAGGAAATTGAAACAAAAGTTGGGTAAACAGATATGGAAACGCATTTTAAGTGCGGGCCTAGCATTGGCTGTTGTGTTTACGGCGCTGTCACTGCAGTTTATACCGGTGCAGGCCGCAGAAACAGACGAAGTAATTACTTTAAAGTGCAGTACGACGGATTCGGCGCAGTTGAATTATTTTAAGTATACGGCTTATGGTGACAAGTCGTGGACATTGAATGCCGATGAATCGTACATTGATTTGGGGGCGTCGGATGAGCGGGCAGAAGAATGTTATTTTGAAATCTATTTCAGAGGAAAT
The DNA here is from genome assembly GCA_947564765.1 of uncultured Roseburia sp. Taxonomy (GTDB): domain Bacteria; phylum Bacillota; class Clostridia; order Lachnospirales; family Lachnospiraceae; genus Roseburia_B. The sequence continues at coordinate 22,547 of CANODN010000004.1, forward strand.
GCAATTAAAGTATCTGCTGCAAAAGGTCCTGCTCACGGCAAGGTGAAATATACGATAGATGGCGGACATGAGCAAATTGTGGATTTGTACAGCAGCGGTCGTCAGGAAAGCGTTGTATATGAGGTGAGCGGACTGACAGAAGGCGATCACGTATTAAAAGCGGTTACACAGACGACGAAGAGCGGCAGTAAGATTGTAAATCAGGTGACAAGTGCAGAAATTACGCATAAGCCATACAAAGGCGGTACGCCGAACCTTGGAGGAACGATTGTGGATACAGATACACAGTATACACAGGATCGTTACGGCGAGATTGCGGCGAAGAATGTATCTTCCGGCAGACTGGCAGCGTGGAAGAATGATAAAGCCACAGGAGAACTTGTATTGTTTTCCAAAGACTGCAGCCTTGACGATGTTTCAATTCAGGCAAGCGCTCTTACCTGCGGCAATGATACTATTTCTGCGGAACATGTAAAAACGACATTTATTAAATCAGCAAAAGCATATAACGGCGTATATCTGGGATATGGGGACCCAGACCGTGTCATTCCTGCAGAAACCGGGTCAAACAGAAGTGAAACTTCCGATATTTTGTACCAGGAAGGCGGTTC
>CANODN010000005.1 GCA_947564765.1 uncultured Roseburia sp.
TTCCGTATACAGAGCCGGGACGGGTTCCCATTCCGGAAAAAGTATCATCCATAATGACGGAAGAATAATCATCCGCGTCAATTTTGACAAGCTGCTTTGCCATTAATATCGTATGTGTATTAAATTGCGTCGTTCTGGAAATTCGGTTGATTTCGGATTTGAGCTGATGGATCTCATCCTGCAGGGCGCCTCTGTCAGATTGGGTATTCGTATCGTTGGTGGCCTGCGTAGACAGCTCATTCATCCGCTGCAAGATATCATGGACTTCGTTTAATGCACCGTCTGCCGTTTGAAGCAGGGAAATACCGTCCTGTATATTGCGGGAGGCTTTGTTTAAGCCACGGATCTGCCGCCGCATTTTCTCGGAAATGCTAAGCCCTGCCGCATCATCTGCAGAACGGTTGATTTTGTAACCGGTGGATAATTTCTCCATGGATTTCTTTTTGTCTTCGAAAACAATGCCTAACTGGCGGTTTGCGTTGTCGGCACTTGCGTTGTGGTTGATAATCTGCATAAATGACCTCATAGATATATTTCGATAATTTTCTGCAGTGGAGCATACGGGATTCGAACCCGTGGCCTCAACAATGCGAATGTTGCGCGCTCCCAACTGCGCCAATGCCCCAAATAGTCTGTCAGAAAATTATATCATAGATGAATGAAAAAGTCACGTGTTATAAGGGCAAAAAATTATGCCCAAAATTATGTCTGCAGTTTTATCTTGTGAAATGGTTTCCGGGAAAATTAAAGTTTTCAGGTTTTAAATTAAACGGATTCATGTTATACTGAATTGAATATACAATACAAAAACGGGGTTGTTGAAAACGAAAGGAGAATGGCTATGTCAGGTATGCCGGCAAAAGAGATTTTAGAACGTGTTTATGGGGAAAGCGAGAAGAGCGGAGCAAGATTTTTACATCTGTCAGAACGATTTGCGGAGAATTTCGGGCAAGCAGAAGTGGAATTCTTTACGTCTCCGGGAAGAACAGAGATGATCGGAAATCATACGGATCACAACGGAGGCAAGATCGTAGCGGCGAGCATCAGTTTGGATACGATTGGCGCAGCGGCAGCAAACGGTACAGGTATGATACGCGTCCGCAGTGAAGGATATGATTTGATTGAGATAGAGATTGCGGCAGCATCTTCTGTAGAGAAGAAATCCGGAACAAGAGCGTTGATTGCAGGTATGGTAGAGGCAATCGGCAAATTTGGATATAAAATAGAGGGCTTTGATGCATATGTAACAACGGAGGTGATCGCAGCGGCAGGCGTAAGCTCATCCGCATCCTTTGAAATGTTGTTTTGTGCAATTGTAAATGCACTGTTTAACGACAATCAGATGCCTCTGGGAGACTGTGCAAGAATCGGACAGTATGCAGAGAATAACTTCTGGATGAAATCCTCCGGTCTTATGGATCAGATGGCGTGTGCGGCAGGCGGTGCAATTCTTTTGGATTTTAAAGAGGATATTAAATGTGAGAAGATCGAGGCGTCCTTTGACGCATTGGGTTACAACATGGTAATTGTCAATACCGGAAAAGGACACGGAGACTTAAGCGATGAGTATTCTGCGGTTCCGGGAGAAATGTATCAGGTTGCAGGAGCTCTTGGGGTAAAACGGCTTTGCGAAAGCTCCATGGAAGAGTTTTTGGCGAAAATTCCGGAAATCGAAAAAACATTAAACAATGACAGAGCAATTATGCGGGCGCTGCATTTTTATGAGGAAAACAGAAGAGTAGAAGAGGCTGCCAAAGCGCTTGCCGACGGAGACGGCAAAACGGTTCTTAGTCTTTTGACAGAGTCTGGTAATTCCTCCTGGAAATGGCTGCAGAACTGTATGTCAAAATCCAATGAAAGAGATCAGAAAGTAGCGTTGACGCTGGCATTGACCGAGCTGTATTTAGGCAAGATCAAAGACGGATGCTGCAGAGTGCATGGCGGCGGATTTGCCGGTGTCATCCTTGCAGTAATTCCAAAGGATAAGACAGAGGATTATGTAGATTATATTGCTGCATTTGTAGGAGAAGAGAATGTATATCCGATGCAGATTCGCCAGACAGGTGCGGTAAGCCTGGGCAAATAAGTATTTCAGCAGTTTTTGGACAGAAGATTTAGAGAAAGGCCGCTGAAAGGATGAGCTGCATTATTCTAAAAAGAAAAGGCATGTGCTGTTTGCATATGCCTTTTTATCTTATGGGAAGGACAGAACAAGATATCAGCTCTGGGAAAGCAGAATAAAAAACCGGCTCCCGCCGCCCGGCGTATCCGTTACAAGGATTTTTCCGCCGTGGGCGTCAATAATTTCTTTTGCAATGCTAAGCCCCAGTCCGAAGTGGCTTTTTCCAGAGCGTGATTTGTCCGCCCGGTAAAAGCGGTCAAAAATATGAGCTTTGTCTTCCGCGGCAATACCTATGCCGTTATCTTCCGTCATAATCCAGAAGAGAGAATTGCTGCAGGATAAAGAAAGTTTTACATATCCGCCGGAGGTTCCGTAGCTTAGGGCGTTGGAAATGAAAATACCAAGCACCTGCTGGATGCGTTCGCCATCACAGACACAGTTTGGAATGGATTCTTCCGGCAGTTGAATCTGAAGACTCATGTGATGCTCTTTTGCCAGAGGTTCAAAGGATTCAAAGGTATTGAGGAGAAGCGTATCTAATTCTGTGGGCTGCCTGTTCAGGTTAAATCGGCCGGTATCGGTGCGGTTTAACAGCAAAAGGTCGTCTGCTAAGGTGGATAACCGAAGGGATTCTTCTTCTGCAATTCGGAAAAAATGTTCTTTCTGTTCTCCTTCCGCGGATTTGGCGGCGGAAATAGCGGAGGCGATTACGGCAATTGGAGTCCGCAGCTCATGAGAGGCGGCGGCAATGAATGCAGTCTGTTTTTTTCGGGCCTCTATAATCGGTGTAATTAATTTTCCCGTAAAATACCAGGAAAAAAGCAGCAGAATAAAAATGCCGATGATATTCAGCGCCAGAAAACGAAGGCGCTGTCTGTTTAGCTGTTCCACAAGAGGCTGTCTGGAAGAGAGAATGATGCCTGTTAAAACGCCGTTGTTTTTGCGGATGTTGAAGATTGAGGCATGATAGCTTTCTGTTTTGTCCACGGAAAAAGAAAATTCCTGATGCGCCGCCAGATAACTGGAACCGTTGGCCAGTTCCGGAAAGGTTTCATTGGCGTATTGTCTTGTCTTTTCAATCAGGGAAAGTTCCTTTTCGGAAAGGACAATCCGGTTGTGGGAAAGGGGGATATCGTTATCGTAAAAGGCCAGAATAAAATCCTGGTCTGCCGATGTTTTGGAGAGATATTCCCAGCTGATGTCGGTTTGCTGCTCCAAATTGGAAATCAGCGAGCCGGCTTTTGCGGAAAAGGTCAGAAAATGGTTCTGGGAAAGTTCTTTTTCGGACATATACAGATAGCTTATGGACATAATGATTAATATAGCGCCGGCAATTCCGGTAAAGAGAAATGTCAGGCGTCTGTGGAGTTTTTTATACATGGGAAGTATCCTCCAGATGATAGCCGATTCCCCGGACCGTGCGGATAGAAACCCTCTTGCTGACGGATTTTAAACGTCGCCGGATGAAATGCATATAGTTGTCCAGATTGCCCTCTTCCACATCGGAATCCAGTCCCCAGACTTTGGATAGCAGCGTATTTCTGGGTATGGTCTGGGTGGGATTGCTTAAAAATATTTTAAGCAGGGAGCCTTCTTTTTTGGATAATGTACAGTTCCCGGCAGAGCCGGAAAGCAGGCTGGATGCAGGATCGTATGTGATATCGCCGAAGGAGAGGGTTTCTTTTGCCTGATATTGTCTCGGTCTGCGGCAGATGCTGCGGATGCGGGCAAGCAGTTCTTCAAAGGCAAAGGGTTTCACCAGATAGTCGTCGGCGCCGGAATCCAGGCCTGTAATTTTATCCTGCAGTTCGCCCAGGGCAGTCAGCAGAATGACAGGCGTTTCATTGCCCGAGCCGCGTAGTTTTTTCAATAGGGTAACGCCGTCAATCAAAGGGAGCATCCGGTCTAACAAGATCAGATCGTGAATGTTTTCTTCCATATAATAAAGTGCATCTTCGCCGTTGTCACAGGTGTCTACGGTAAAGCCTTCTTTATCAAGCTGAAAAGAGAGGGTTTCTAAAAGGTTTTTGTCATCTTCCACAAGCAGTATCCGCATAGAGCCTCCTGAAAATTTGAGATTGGAAATATAATGGGATGCCCGGAGGGGATAAAAATAGTATATCCTCAAAAGGGCTTTTCAATAATATCACGTTAAGCTTTAATGAATCTCTAAAAATTTTTGATTTTGTTTTGATTATATGAAAAAAATGAATTTTATTCAATGTTTTAGAGGTAGATTAAAGATTTGCCTGATACACTGATACGGCAATGAGCCAAATGCAGTGGAAATCAATGAAGTATACAGGAGGTTATCATGAAATTAAAAAAATGGAAACGGACAGCCGCAGCGCTGTTAGCCGGAATATTTGTAATTGCAGCCACAGGCTGCGGAGGAAATGACAAAAAGCAGACAACAGGCGAAGATGTATCTTCTACAGAAAATTCCGGAGGAGATATGGCAAAGGGAAGATACGTGGAGACGATGAAGGAGACGCCGGAGGGAGTAAGCACGATATTGAGTATGGTAAGGCTCTCCGACGGCAGCGCGGCGTTTATCAATGAGAATACCGGAAAAATGCATATATCAAAGGACAACGGAGACACCTGGGAAGAAAAGGATTTGCCGTCTCTGGAAGAAAAATGCGGTATTGAGGAAATTGATATTACAAGTACGGCCATTGCGCCGGACGGCAGTGTTTTTTATTCTTATGTAGACTGGAATGCGGATTACAGCGCAGAAGACAATTCCGTTAAGGAGCATTATTTTTATATTGACAAGGACGGGAACAATTCTGAAATTACTTTTACAGACGAATCCGGGAGCTTTGATTTTTATCTTTCCGAGGCTGTATTTATCGGAGAAAAGGTGCTGGCGGGGGTTCTAAACGGCGGTTCGGTATACCGGATGGATCTGGAAACAAATACAGTCAGTTCCATGGGAATGCAAGATGCCGAGCAGCAGCTGGTTTTTGCAGCGGGGGATTATCTGATGTCATCGGATCAGGTGTACCAGATTTCTACCCAAAGCAGAGTAGAAGATTCTGCGCTTACGGATTTTGTCCGGGAAGAGACAAAGGGTACAATAAAAATAGCTGTCTGCTTAGACAGCGAAGAAAATACTCTGTATCTTGCGTCTGCCAGCGGATTGTACAGTCATGCAATAGGCGGCAGTACCATGGAAAAGCTTTTGGACGGCGGTCTTTGCGCACTGGGAGATCCTACGAAAAAAGCAACGACCATTCTGAAAAATGAAGACGAAAGCTTTCTGATTGCCTATGACGACGGAGAAATTGATTTGTATACCTATGATAAAGAGGCGCCTGCTGTGCCGGCGCAGCAGATCAGTGTTTACAGTCTGGAACAGAATACAACAGTGAGCAGGGCAATCAGCATGTTCCGGAAAAGCAATCCGGATGTATATGTCAAACAGGAAATCGGACTTTCCGGGGATTACGGCATGACCAAAGAAGATGCAATCCGCAACTTAAATACACGCCTTCTGGCAGGGGAAGGACCGGATATTCTGCTGCTGGATGAATTGCCCCTGGATTCTTACATTGAAAAAAGTATCCTTGCGGATTTAAGTGAGATGACAGAAGAAATGGAGAAAAACGGCGGTTATTTTTCGAATATTTTAAAAGCATACCAGAACGAAAACGGATTGTATGCAGTTCCTGTCCGTTTCCGGATTCCGGTATTAATCGGAGAAAAAGAAAAGGTAGAAGACATAAAGGATATTGCCGGTCTGGCAGAGGCGGTAAAGAGTGCAAGAGGGGAGCATTCAGGCAGCAATACCGTTATGGGTACGTATACGGCAGAAGAGCTTATGAAACGGCTGTACGAGGTAGTTTCCACCGGGTTAAAAGACGGAGACAAACCGGATAAAGAGGCTATTTTGGAGCTTTTGAACAAAGCAGAAGAGATTTATGCGGAAGAACAGAAAAATATAACCCCTGAATTAATGGAAATGCACAATAATACGATTACCTGGATGGAAGAATACGGTACGCTGGAGGAATATGAAAATCTTACGATTGATTCCTCTTCGGCAATGGATTTTATGTGCGAAAATCAGTTTTTCATGGTTGGAAAATTAAGCGGTATGGATGATTTTAGAATGTTAGAGAGTATCCCGAAAAATAAAGACAGTTTTGGATATAATCTTATCAACGGAGAGAAGGGATGTGTCTTTTCGCCAAACGGCATTGCAGGAATCAATGAAAAATCAAAGGAAAAAGAACTGGCTGTTTCGTTTTTACAGGAATTGCTTGGAAAGGATGTGCAGAAATCGGATTTATCCGACGGTTTTCCGGTAAATGCCGATGCATGGGAATCCTTTACGGAAAATCCCAGGCCGAATGAAAATCTCGGATTTACGGCAAGCACGGCATCGGAAGACGGCGGTGTGGAAGACCGTGTGACTTTTGATATTACATGGCCGTCTGAGGAAGAGATTGCTGCAATGAAAGAGAAAATCGGAACGCTGACGCAGCCTTCCTTATCCGACAGTGTGATTTTTGATGCAGTCATTGAAAGCGGCGTGAAGGTCTTGGAAGGTAGTATGACACCGGATGAGGGATGTGATGAAATTGTACAAAAAGTGGAGCTTTATCTGGCAGAGTAAATGGCTGTTTTTACTGCCCAGTATGGCCGGCGTTTTCCTGTTTGCCCTGCTCCCCTTTGGAAATATGCTGATACAGTCATTTTCAGGCGGTCTTATGAATTACAAAACGGTTCTTACCAATGAGGCGTTTCATCTTGCAGTTAAAAACACCTGCCGGTTTGTAGGCGTCGGAATTCCCCTGCTGCTGCTGCTGTCCTTTGCGGCGGCATTGGGAATTTACAAGAGCAAGTGGATGCGGTTTTTAAAGTCCGTTTATTTACTGCCCATGGCAGTTCCCACGGCAGTTGTCGTATTGATCTGGAAGGTGTTTTTTCATAAGGCGGGAATCGCGAACCAGCTGCTTGCCGTTTTTCAGATCGAGGGGACTGACTGGATGTCTACCAATGCAGCCTTTGCGGTTCTGGTTATCAGCTATATCTGGAAAAATCTGGGCTATACGATCATTCTCTGGATTGCCGGAATGGCGGCGATTCCGGAGAGCATTACAGAGGCGGCAAAGGTTGACGGAGCAACGCAGTGGCAGAGCGTACGTTATATGATTCTGCCTCAGCTAAAGCCGGTGTTTTATACGATTACCATGCTTTCGTTTCTGAATTCTTTTAAGGTGTTCCGGGAGGCTTATCTGGTGGCAGGGGCGTATCCCCAGAAAAGTATTTATCTGCTGCAGCATTTGTTCAACAACTGGTTTACCAATTTGGAAATTGAAAAAATGTCTTCTGCCGCTGTGCTGCTTGCCGTCTTTTTTGCACTCTGTTCATTGTCCCTTCGGAATTTGTGGGAAAAGGAGGAGGTATCCTGATGCGTTTAAAACTTTTTCGCGGATGTTTGTTTGTATTTGGAATTGTCATTTGTCTGCCGATTTTGGCGGTTGTATTAGGTTCTCTGAAAAGCGGCAAAGAGCTTTCGGATGCGCTGTCTCCAATTATCGGCACGACAGGCGGCTTAGTGAGGTGGCATTTGCTGCCGCTGTATCCTACGGGGATGCATTTTGTGAAACTGCTTTTTTATACGCCGGAGTTTTTTACGGTATTCTGGAATTCCATAAAGCTGGTGGGCTGTATTCTGCTGGGGCAGATGTTTGTGGCGATTCCGGCAGCATTTGGATTCTCCCGGTTTTCCTTCCGGGGAAAGCATGCGCTGTTTCTTTCTTATGTGATTTTAATGTTAATGCCCTTTAGCGTTATGATGCTGCCGTCGTATCTTGTATTAAACGGCATGCATTTGATGAATACCCACTGGTCGATCATTCTTCCTGCAGTTTTTTCTACCTTTCCAGTGTTTCTTATGTACCGGGGGTTTGCGGCGATTCCCAAAGAGCTGTACGAGGCTGCCAAAATAGACGGCGCGGGAGACTGGCAGACATTTATCCGGATCGGGATTCCCCTTGGTTCGCCGGGGATTCTTTCGGCTCTTGTGCTGGGATTTTTGGAGTATTGGAATATGATCGAGCAGCCGCTGGCGTTTCTGGAGGATCTTTCTCTCTGGCCGCTGTCGCTGTATCTTCCGGAAATTGATTTAAGACGGGCGGGCATGGCGCTGGCTGCGTCTGTGATTACGCTGATACCGGCGGTATTTGTATTTTTTATGGGGCAGGATTATCTGGAATCGGGAATTACCGCCTCAGGAATGAAGGAGTAGAAAATGAGAAAACATAAAGAACGGGCAGCATGGTACTTTGGGCTGTTTCTGGTGTTTATGCTGATCTGCACGATTGTATCCAGAGGAATTTATGCAAGCCAGATGCCAAAAGTGACTGCAGGAACCATAGAGACAAAAACACTGGTGCATGAAATCGAGGCGAAGGGCACGATTGTAACGAAAGAAGAAGTTCCGGTGGTCACAGAGGCCGGAGTTCTGGTGGAAAAGGTCTGTGTCGTAGAGGGACAGAAGGTAGAGCCGGGAGACTTGCTGTTTCAGGTGGAAATGGAGGATTTGAAACGGCTTTTACAGCAGGCAGACGCGCAGATTCAAACAGAGGAGGCAAAACTGGCGGAGCTGAATGCAAGCGGAAATACGGCAGTCAACCGTGCCAGTCAGGATTTAAAGGATGCGACAGATACGGCGTCTGGAGACGTCAGCCGTGCGGAGGAGGCTTATCAGGCGGCGGTGCGGGATCGGGATTCCTTTCCCTCTGAGGAGGAATATAAAAAGAAGGCATACAAAAAGGATTTGGAATACCAGAAACTGTGGAAGACTTCTCAGAAAAAAGTGGCAACAAAGGAAGACAAAAATGCGTTTTCCAGTTATAAAAAAAGCCTTGACGCAGCTCTTTCGGAAAGCTACGCCCAGGAAAAAGCGGCTCTGGAGGCGGCAGCGGCAGAAAAGGAAGCGGCGCTGAGTGCGGCAAATACAAGCCGCAGCGAGACGATTAAGCAGGCGCAGCGGGCCCTTGAGGACGCAAAAAGCGGAGACGGTACAAGCGGTGCAAAAAAGGAGCAGCAAAGTCAGATTGCACTGTTAAAGGAAAACAGAGAGCGGCTTTCTAATCTGCAGCAGGCAGAAGGGAAGATCTTATGTGAGATATCCGGCTATGTCAGCAGGATATCGGTTTTGGCAGGAGAGCGTACCACAGATGCCTCGGCGCTGGTCTTAAGCGACGCCAACGGGGAAAAGCTGTTTCAGGCAGTTTTGCCCCAGGAAGAAAAAGCGTATCTTACGCCGGGAGATAAAATCAGCATTTCTTTCCCCAACGGAGGAAGACAGCTTTCAGGGATTTCCATTGAGGCAGTGGGAGAACTGGAAGACGGAAGCTGTCAGATTACTGCCAAAATTTCAGATCCCCAGGTGACAATCGGTCAGACAGCAGAAATGGAATTGAACAAAGAAATTGGAAGATATGAATGCAGTATTCCGCTTTCTGCGCTGTATCAGGACAATAGTTCTGATTATGTGTATCTGATTGAGGAAAAGAATACCATTCTTGGCGTGGAAATGACAGCAAGAAAGCAAAAAGTGAAGGTGATTGACCGGGATGCCTCCTATGCGGCATTGGAGATGGATGCTTTTACGGAGGAAGATAAGATGATTGTGGAAACAGATAAGGAGATCAAAGACGGGGCGCGGGTGCGGCCGGTGGAGGACTGATGCCAGCAACTTAAAGTTGATAAAAAAATACAGCTGTATTATAATCGTATTACAAAGGAGGCGATTATTATGGCAAAAGAGGCAATTCTACAGGTAAGAATGGATTCGGAACTAAAAGAACAGGCTGAATTGTTATATAAACAGTTGGGAACGTCTTTTGCTGAGGCAGTCAGAATTTTTGCCAGGCAGAGTGTAGAAGAAAAAGCTATGCCTTTTATGATGCGGTTGTCATCCGCTGGATCTAAAAGAATATTAGGCATCGCAGATGGACAGTATGAGATTCCGGAAGATATCGATAGCAGCAATGATGAAATAGCAGAAATGTTTGGAGTGAAGTGAGTATGAAGGTTCTTTTAGACACGCATATTGTATTGTGGGCGATTGCCGACACTGCGAGATTATCTGAAGAAGTGATAAAACTCCTTGAATCAAAAGATAATGAAGTGTTTTATAGCGTGGCTTCTATATGGGAAGTTGCAATTAAACACAAAATTCGGCCGGAACAAATGCCTGTATCGGAAGAAACTTTTGTTGACTTATGTCAGAAGACCGGATTTGTTCAATTACCTATAAAATCGGAACATATTTTTCTGTTGAAAACGTTAGTAAGGCCAGAGACTGCGCCAAAGCATAATGATCCATTTGACAGGATGCTGCTGGCACAGGCAAAATATGAAAAATTAAAGTTGATTACTCATGATGCGATGCTTCCGTATTATGAAGAAGATTGTATTATGAGTGTATAAAAAGTATAGAGGATAAGTGCTGGACAAAGGCGTATGGAATAAAAACCATGCGCCTTTTGTTCAAGTGCTTATAAAATGCAAAAAAAAGCATTATAGACTTGATTTTCGTTTATTAAAGGGGTAAATTATTGTGGGAGTGTGAGAGCATATGTATATCATATTTTTATTATTATGGATTTTGTTATACGGACAGCTGACGGTAGAGACTGTCTGTACCGGAATGGTGATTGCCGGCGTCATGTATGCATTTGTGTGCAAATTTCTGGACTATTCTCCGGAAAAGGATTTGCTCTTGTTTCGGAAACTGCCGTACATTTTTTCGTATATCCTGATTTTGATCTGGGAGATTATCAAGGCAAATATGGATGCGATACGGCTGGGACTCAGTTTCCGCAATGAGGTGGACCCTGTGATTGTAAGATTCCGCACCGATTTAAAGTCCAAAACGGCAAGAGTGGTATTGGCCAATTCCATTACACTGACGCCGGGAACGATTACCATCGCCCTGGAAGGAGATGAGCTGATCGTGCATGCACTGGATGAAGAATTGGTAGAAGGCATTGATGAGAGCATATTTGTCCGGATGCTTCGCAAAATGGAAGCTATGGATGAAGAAATCCTTAAGAAAAGGGGGAGACGTCATGAATAGTGGAATTGCATCCATCGAACAGGCTTACCATATTTTGTTTATGGTCTTTTTGGTGATTTTGGCGCTGTTGTTTTTTATGTGTCTGCTTAGGGCAGTGATCGGGCCCAGAATGGCGGACCGTCTGGTAGCGGTGAATATGATGGGAACCATGGTTATCGTAGCGATTGCGATTCTGGCTGTGATGAAGCAGGAAGGATATCTGGTGGATATTTGTCTGATTTATGCTATGATCAGTTTTTTGGCAGTTGTGATACTGACCAAGGTATATATGGGCGTATATATGGAATGGAAGAGCAAGGAAGGTGAAAAATTTGGCGGTTATTGAGTGGATTCGTTTTTTTCTGTCGGCAGGACTGCTGTTGTTCGGAATGTCGATTTTTTTCCTGGAGGTATTCGGGACATATCGTTTTAAATATGTATTAAACCGCATGCAGATTGCGGCAACCGGGGATACCCTTGGCATTGGGCTCTGTCTTTTGGGGCTTATGATTGCAAACGGTTGGAACTGGGTAACGGCAAAGCTTGCACTGGTGATAGTGTTTTTGTGGTGTGCATCCCCGGTTTCTTCTCATATGATTTCCCGTCTGCAGATGTTTACCGATAAAAGGATATTGGATCATTGTCATATTGTCATGATTCGCAGGAAGCAAAAGAATAAGGGAGGAAAACAGGAAAATGCAGATATTTAATGTGATTTTACTGGGATTTTTAGTCGTATGTGCTGTTTCAGTCAGTTTTTCCAAAAATCTTTTGAATTCTATATTGATCTATATGTCTTACAGCCTGATTATGTCAATTATCTGGATTCTTCTGGAGTCTCCGGATCTGGCGATTACGGAAGCGGCTGTAGGGGCGGGAGTCACAAGCGTTTTGTTTTTTGTTACGCTGAAAAAAATCCATGCGCTGCAGCAGGCGCCCGAAGAGGAGGAAAACGATGAGCCATATCAGAAAACAGAATGAGTATGAAAAGACGCCTGCCTTTTATTTTTTTCGGTGGCTGGGAGGAGAAAAAGACGCCTTTGTGGGAAATATGGAAATGCATCCGCAGAAGGAATATGTAGAAGAGGAAGCTACAATAGAAGAGAGAATGAGGGACAGACAGCAGGCAATGACAGAGGTATACGACCGCGCCCATAATAAGGAGCTGATCTTTTTCAATAAGCTTTATAAGGCTTTGAGTGTTATCTTTTGTATTGCAATTGCGGCTGTTTTGATTTACGCAATTTCTTATCTGCCCTCTGTGGGAGAGGCGGAGAAACCGACGAACAATATCGTATCGGAAACATATATCAAAGACGGCTATAAGGATACGGGAGCAGTGAATGTTGTTACGGCAATGATTTTATCCTATCGTGGATTCGATACGTTTGGCGAGACGACGGTATTGTTTATTGCTACCTGCTGCGTCACGATTATGCTTATGGTGGATAAGGATAAAATCCGGGAAAACAAAGATTCCAATGACCGTGGGTTTGAACCCCGGAACGACGCAATTTTACAGACAGTGGCGTCGCTGCTGGTTCCTATGGTATTTCTGTTTGGAATTTACAGTATTTTAAACGGGAGCATGTCTCCAGGGGGAGGATTTTCCGGAGGCGCTATGATTGGAGCCGGTATGATTTTATATGTGGCGGCATTTGGATTTGATAAAATGGAACGGTTCTTTAACGAGAACATATTTAAGATTGTCCGGGTTGTGGCGCTGTCCTGTTACGGCTGTATTATTTTGTATTATATTCTGACTGGGGCTTACGGCATGGAATGTCTTCTTCCCCAGGGAGAAGCCGGAGAAATTTTAAGCGGCAGCGTTACGGCGTGTACGATTTATGCGCTCTACGCGCTGTTTCGGAGGGGAGGACTGTAAATGGGAGAGCATCTGCTTGCAAATTATGCAGAAGTTGTGGCAGTGATTTTGTTCGGAATCGGTTTTACAAACCTGCTGCTGCAGAAAAATATGATTAAAAAAATTATCGGATTAAACATTATGGATACGGCGGTTTATTTGTTTCTGGCAGAAAAAGGATATATAGCCGGGCATATTCCTCCGCTGATTGTAGGTGAAAATTTCAATCCCGATACTTACATTAATCCGGTGCCAAGCGGACTGGTTCTGACCGGAATTGTGGTATCTGTATCGGTTACGGCGCTGATGCTGTCACTGACGATTCGTCTTTACCGCAGATATCATACACTGGATTTGGATGAGATTTCAATGAGATTAAAGAAGGAAGGTCTTTAAATGGAACTAATAAGAAATTTTCCCTGCCTTTCCATTTTTATGGCAATGTTGTCCGCAATTATCAGTTCGGCGTTAAAGGGCAATGGAGCAAGGCGGTTAAATACCTTTGTAGTGACGGCTGTGGGGGTAATGTCGGCCTGTGTGCTGTATCTGACGTGTACGACAGGGGAAAGTTATGTATACAAAATGGGGCATTTTCCGGCTCCGATTGGAAATGAAATCCGTTTTGGTTCTTTGGAAGCAGGCATGGCGTTGTTTTTCTGCGTGATTATGCTGTTTTCCTTAAACGGAGGAAGAAAGAAGATTCAAATAGAAATTGATCCGGGCAAAGAGAATCTCTACTATATTATGGTAGATCTGCTGTTAAGTTCTTTGCTGGCGTTGGTGTACACCAACGATTTATTTACCGCATATGTATTTGTGGAGATTAATACGATTGCAGCCTGCGGCCTGATTATGATTATGGAGAGCGGCCGGGCGATTGAGGCGGCGACAAGGTATATGATTATGAGCCTTCTTGGGTCCGGTTTGTTTTTGATCGGACTTTGTATGCTGTACGATATGACGGGGCATCTTTTGATGAGTTATATTCAGATCAGTGTGCGGGAGATTGCGGAAAGCGGAACTTATATGATTCCCCTTCTGGTGACGATTGCTTTGATTGTCGTAGGTCTTGCGATTAAGAGCGCGCTGTTTCCTTTTCATGCATGGCTGCCGGATGCCTATGGCTATTCTACCGTATCTTCAGCGGCAATGCTTTCCAGCCTGGTATCAAAAGGATATATTTTCCTGCTGATTAAAATTATTTACCGGGTGATCGGCTTTGATATTTTTGTAAACAGCAAAATTATCAATGTATTGTTTGTATTCGGACTTGCCGGAATGATTATGGGTTCTATGAGTGCGATTCGGGAAAACGATATCCGAAGGATGATTTCCTATTCCTCTGTGGCACAGATCGGATATATTTATATGGGCTTCGGTTTGGGAACGACAGTGGGTATGGTAGCGTCTGTTTTCCATATTTTATCCCATGCAGCAACAAAATCCCTGCTGTTTGTCTCCGGTGTGGGACTTACGGATGTGTCCGGTGAGAAGACACAGTTTATTGAACTGACAGGGGCGGCATACCGGAATGTGGCTGCAGGGCTGGCGTTTACGGTGGGCTCCCTTTCTATGGTGGGAATTCCGCTTTTTTCAGGCTTTATCAGCAAATTGCTGTTTTCTCAGGCGGCGGTGCAGAGTAATATAAAAATGCTTCCGACGCTGATTGCCCTTGCAGTCAGTACGGTATTGAATGCGATTTATTTTATGAAAACGGTGATTCGGATCTATACGCCGATTGAAAGTAAATATCCGTCGGTTTCCATAAAGAAAAACCGGCTGTATGCATTTACCCTGCTGTGCTTTGTGATGTTGAATGTTGCGCTTGGCATGTGTTCCCAGCCGATTACGGACTGGATTACACAGGGGTTATCTGTTTTTGCATAGTAGGATATAGGAGGCGATGAAGATGGAGTATATTCTGCTTGTGCCGGTGTTTTTTCCGATTCTGGCAGGAATTGTACTGTTATTGAAAAAAGAATATCAAAAGAGAAGTTCTATGTTGCTTTATGTGGGAACCGCCCTTGTGATCACAGGGGTATTTGCCGTATATGGAATTTTTGGAATTACAGAGGGCGTGACACTGTTTCATCTGACAAAGACTTTGCCGGTTTATTTTGAACTGGATACGCTGGGGCGCTATTTTTCTTTGTTGTTTACGATTGTCTGGATTCTGGCAGGCTTCTTTTCTTTTGAATATATGAAACATGAGGAAAGAGAAAAACGTTATTTCGGATATTATCTGATTGTATTCGGCGTTTTGCTGGGACTGGATTTTTCGGGCAATCTGATTACGATGTATTTGTTTTATGAACTGATGACGCTGACGTCTCTGCCTTTGGTGCTGCATACGCAGACCAGAGAGGCGGTTATGGCGGGGCTTCGGTATCTGTTCTTTTCCTTTGCCGGAGCATATATGGCATTGTTCGGCGTTTATTTTATCTGCCGTTACGGAACGACCCTTAACTTTACGGCAGGAGGTGTAATTCCTGCCGCAGTGTTACAGGAGAACCGTACGCTGTTTTTGGTGGCTGTGATGTTTATGATCATCGGATTCGGTGTAAAGGCGGGTATGTTTCCGCTGCATGCATGGCTTCCGGCAGCGCATCCGGTTGCTCCGGGGCCGGCGTCTGCAGTGCTTTCCGGCATTATTGTAAAAGCCGGCGTTCTGGCGGTGATCCGTGTGGTTTATCAGATGATCGGGACGGATTTTATCCGGGGAACCTGGGTGCAGACCGCATGGATGTCCCTTACACTGATTACGGTCTTTATGGGGTCGATGCTGGCGTTTCGTGAGCCTGTGCTGAAAAAAAGGCTTGCTTATTCTACAGTCAGCCAGCTTTCTTATATTTTATTCGGATTATCGGTTTTGGATGCGGAAGCGATGACAGGAGCGCTTTTGCATGTGACGGCTCACGCCTTTATTAAAGTGGCGTTGTTCTTATGCGCAGCGGCGATTATTTATCAGACGGGTTGTAAGCGCGTAGAGGATTTGAAAGGAATCGGCAAAGGTATGCCGGTGACCTTGTGGTGTTATACCATTGTGTCTTTGGGACTAATTGGTATTCCTCCTACAAGCGGATTTGCCAGTAAATGGTCTCTGGCTGTGGGGGCATTGGCATCGGGCGTTCCGGTATTTTCCTGGCTTGGTCCGGTGGTGCTGTTAGTCAGCGCCCTGCTTACGGCAGGGTATTTGCTGCCGATTACTATGCAGGGGTTTTTCCCGGGAGAGGGATATGATGCCTCCCGGTTTGAGGGAAAAGAACCGTCTTATTTGATGCTTGCGCCCCTTTTGATATTTGCGGCGCTTACGGTGCTGATTGGGCTGATGCCAAACGGACTGACGGACCGGTTATTTGAGTTTGCGGCGCAGGCGCTGCAGATCGTGTAAGGAGGGGATTTCATGAATGCATTTTATTTATTTCTGGCTGTGCTGATCCCCTGTGTCGGTGGAGTATTAAATCCGCTGATTCCATGGAAAAAGCGAAGTCATATGCTGATTTATCTGGAGACTTTGGTTGTTGTCAATTCGATTCTGGTGTGGGTGCTTTTGCTGAACCGGCCGGAGGAGATTTTTACTCTGGTGCATTTTACCGGAAATCTGGCGATTGCATTCCAGCTGGATGGCCTGGGGACTGTTTTTGCAGGACTGATTTCTTTTTTGTGGCCCCTTGCCACATTATATTCCTTTGAATATATGACAAAAGAGAAGCATGAAAAGACGTTTTTTATGTTTTATACCGTTACGTATGGCGTAACCCTTGGAATTTCCCTGGCGGATAATTTTCTGACCATGTATTGTTTTTATGAGCTTTTGACACTGGTTACACTGCCCCTTGTAATGCATACGCTGACCAGGGAGGCGATTCTTGCCAGCCGGAAGTATTTGTACTATTCCATAGGCGGCGCGGCTTTTGCCTTTATCGGAATGATCTTTTTGCTTACGTATGGAGAAAGTCCGGATTTTATTCTGGGAGGCGTTATGAGTACGGCAACCCTTGCAGAAGGAAAAAATACCTTCCTGCTGATTTATGTATTCAGCTTTTTCGGGTTTGGCGTAAAGGCGGCGATTTGTCCGTTGAATTCCTGGCTGCCTCAGGCAGGCGTGGCTCCCACGCCGGTGACGGCGCTTTTGCATGCCGTAGCCGTTGTAAAATCCGGCGCCTTTGCCATTATGCGGCTGACCTTTTATTGTTTCGGCGTAGATTTCCTGCGGGGGACCTGGGCGCAGTATCTGTTAATGGGAGTCGTGATGTTTACGATTGTCTATGGATGCAGTATGGCGGTGAAAGAGACCCATTTAAAGCGGCGGCTTGCCTATTCTACAATCAGTAATCTTTCTTATATTTTGTTCGGCGTAGTGCTTATGACGCCCCTTGGACTGGTGGGCGCTTTAAGCCATATGATTTTTCACGCATTTATGAAAATCTGCTCTTTCTTTTGTGCAGGAGCGATTATGCATCAGACGGAACGCCATTACATTCATCAGTTAGACGGGTTTGCAAGGAAGATGCCGAAAGTGTTTGCCATATTTACCGTATCGGCGCTGGCGCTTATGGGCGTGCCGGGGCTTTGCGGCTTTATCAGTAAATGGAATCTTGTTTCGGCAGCGATTGAAAGCCAAAATCCAATGGCTTATTTCGGCATCGGCGCACTTTTGCTTTCGGCTCTTTTGACGGCGATTTATATGCTTACGATTGTAATCCGGGCGTATTTTCCGGAGAAGGATTTTAACTATGATACGATTGCAGATGTGAAAGATCCCAACTGGATGATGCTGCTGCCACTGACGGTATTTGCCGTGATGATTGTAGTTTTTGGTCTTTGTTCCATGCCTGTGACAGAGCTTTTGACGGCAGTTGCGGCAGGAAGTTTTTAGGAGGAGGGGATGTATATGGAAAAATTGTTTTTGATATTGATTCTCTTTCCGCTGGCAGGAGCCATAGCAGTTATGGCTGCAGATCAAAAGGCGTCTGCAGATGCAGGGCAGAAAAGCATCTGGAATAATGTAAGAGATATCGCAGCAATGCTGACGGGTGTGGCAGAATTTGCCCTGATGTGTATTCTGGCTTTTTCGGGCATGGGAAGTGAACTCTATGTGCCGGGAGTCTGCGGTATGGGACTGCGGTTTTGCTTAGATGGTTTCCGTATGGTATATGGTCTGGTGGCAGCCTTTATGTGGATGATGACGCTTTTGTTTTCCAGAGAATATCTTTCCCATGAAGAACATTTGGGCCGTTACTATTTCTTTCAGCTTGTTACACTGGCGGCTACCCTGGGGGTATTTTTATCGTCAGATCTTTTTACAACCTTTGTCTTTTTTGAAGTGATGTCTTTTACTTCTTATGTCTGGGTAGTTCAGGAGGAGACAAAGGGAGCGATTAAGGCGGCGGAGACATATCTTGCAGTGGCAGTGATCGGCGGTATGGTGCTTTTAATGGGGCTGTTTCTTCTATATAATACGCTTGGAACCCTGGAGATGTCGAAATTGTTACCGGCGGCATCGGCCTGTGAAGAAAAGGGCCTGTTGTATATTGCCGGCTGCTGTACATTGGTGGGATTTGGCGCAAAGGCAGGTGCATTTCCACTGCATATCTGGCTGCCGAAAGCACATCCGGTGGCTCCGGCTCCGGCATCTGCGCTGCTTTCCGGTATTTTGACAAAGGCAGGTATATTTGGCGTACTGGCAGTGAGCTGCAATATCTTTTTGTGGGATAAAAGCTGGGGCCTTTTGATTTTTTCCATTGGACTTTGTACCATGTTCGGCGGCGCCCTGCTGGCAGTATGCTCCATAGATTTAAAACGGACGCTTGCCTGCTCTTCCATGTCGCAAATCGGATTTATTCTGATTGGAATCGGCATGCAGGGGATTCTGGGAGAGGAAAATGCTCTGGCAGTAAGGGGTACGCTTTTGCATATGGTGAATCATTCCCTGATTAAGCTGGCATTGTTTATGATTGCCGGCGTTGTGGTGATGAATCTCCATAAATTGAACCTCAACGAAATTCGCGGATTCGGAAGAAAAAAGCCGTTTCTGAATATTTGTTTTCTGGCGGGAGCGTTGGGGATTTCCGGTATTCCGCTGATGAATGGATATGTGAGCAAAACGCTTTTGCATGAGAGCATTGTGGAAGGAATCGAAATTTCTGCAGCGCTTTCGGGATTTCTGAAAATGTCGGAATGGATTTTTCTAATCAGCGGCGGGATGACGCTTGCTTATATGACAAAGCTTTATATTGCAGTATTTATAGAGGAAAACCCGGATAAAAAAGAACAGGCGCGTTTTGAGCAGATGAAGGGGTATATGAGTCCCTTAAGCGCATTTGCCATTGGAGGAAGCGCGGTGATTCTGCCTCTTCTTGGAGTTGTTCCAGGGCTTTTGTCAGATCGGATTGCAGATTTGGGACAGAGTTTTATGCATTTGGAAGGCGAAGTCCATGGGGTATCCTATTTTAGTCTGACGAATTTGAAAGGCGGATTTATTTCCATTGGAATCGGTATCTTGCTGTACGTGGGAATCCGCAAACTGATGATGACGAAAAAAGACGGCGTTTTGGAATACAAGAACTGCTGGCCGAAATGGCTGGATGTGGAAGAGCTTTTGTACCGGCCTCTGCTGCTTAGGATTCTGCCGTTTCTGGCACGGGTGGTATGCAGGATTTTGGACAGTCTGACAGAGGGCGTGATTTTGTTTCTGCGTAAGACAATTTACCGGGAACGGAACATTCCTCACGAGCTGGCAGAAGGTACGGAGTTTACCCACGTGGCTGGTGCGGCGCTTGATTTTCTGCGGCGGATAAAGCGGAAGATTCTAAGGCAGCCGGAGCCGGAGCATGAAATTTCTTATGAGCATAAGCTGGCAATGCAGCGGGAGAAGATTATGGAAACGAACGCCATTATTCAGAGAAGTCTTTCCTTTGGATTGCTGCTGTTTTATGTGGGACTTGTGTTTACTTTGATTTATCTGCTGTATTTGGGGCAGGGATAGAAGAATAGAAACAGAAAAGACTGCGCGGGGTTATAATTGGCTCCCGCAGTCTTTTTTGCTTATACGGCAAAAGCCGCTGATAGAATGTAATTATCAGTAATTATCCGGATTTGAAAAAACAATTGACGGCTATGCAAGATTGTGCTATGATAGAACAGCTTGGAAGTAGGTCTTTTTTTTATGCCTAAATTTCAAGGCATAAAAAACACACAATGAATTTATGGAGGTGGAAGTTGTGCGCACGAGAATTACATTGGCATGCACGGAATGCAAACAGCGTAATTACAACACAAAAAAGGACAAGAAAACTCATCCGGACAGAATGGAACTGAAAAAGTACTGCAGATTCTGCAGAAAGCATACTTTACACAAAGAAACCAAGTAATCCGGACAGGGTAAAGGAGTGAAATTATGGCAGATAACGCGAAAGTAGAAAAAGCTCCTAAGACGAGCTGGTTCGAAGGTTTAAAAGCCGAGTTCGGCAAAATTGTCTGGCCGGCAAAAGAACCACTTGCAAAGCAGACCGCAGCTGTAATCGCTGTATCAGTTGTCGTAGGTCTGATTATCACAATATTGGATACATTTATTCAGTATGGTATTGATTTCCTGGTAAATTTATAATGGAGGCGTTTTATGGCAGAAGCACACTGGTATGTTGTTCATACTTATTCCGGTTATGAGAATAAGGTAAAGGCGAACATTGACAAAACAATTGAAAACAGGCATTTAGAGGATCAGATTCTGGAAGTAAGAGTTCCGATGCAGGATGTTTTTGAGATGAAGAACGGTGCAAAAAAGCAGGTTTCTAAAAAAATGTTTCCGGGGTATGTACTCATTAATATGGTTATGAATGATGATACCTGGTATGTTGTCAGAAACACGAGAGGCGTTACGGGATTTGTCGGACCGGGATCGAAACCGGTGCCATTGACAGACGAAGAAATGATGCCGCTGGGAATCAAAAAAGAAAACGTTGTGGTGGATTTTGATGAAGGAGATACCATCGTAGTGACCGGAGGTGTCTGGAAAGATACCATCGGAGTTATTCAGACGATGAATCACGGAAAACAGATCGTCACAATCAATGTTGAATTATTCGGCCGCGAAACGCCGGTAGAGATTAGTTTCGCAGAAGTCAAGAAGATGAACTAAGGAGGTTAATTCCAAATGGCAAAGAAAGTAGAAGGATATATTAAGTTACAGATTCCTGCTGGAAAGGCAACACCTGCTCCTCCAGTCGGACCTGCATTAGGACAGCATGGTGTCAACATCGTTGAATTTACCAAGCAGTTCAATGCAAGAACCGCAGATCAGGGAGATCTGATCATCCCTGTTGTGATCACAGTATATGCAGACAGAAGCTTTAGTTTTGTAACAAAGACACCGCCTGCACCTGTATTGATCAAGAAAGCCTGCAATATTAAATCCGGTTCTGCAGAACCAAACAGAACAAAAGTTGCAACTATTTCCAAAGCAAAGGTTCAGGAAATTGCAGAGATGAAGATGCCGGATTTAAATGCAGCATCATTGGAAGCAGCCATGAGCATGATTGCCGGAACGGCAAGATCCATGGGCGTAACAGTAGAAGAGTAAAAGTAACTGGAACATTTATACAATTCTGCTGTAGGATGCAGCGATCCTGCGGCAGCTGAAACATCGTTACAGTGGAAGGGAGACAGTCCCCCGCTAATACCACAGGAGGTTATAGAATCATGAAACGAGGAAAGAGATATTTAGAAGCTGCAAAGGCAATTGATTCGACAGCTTTATATGATAAAGAAGCAGCAGTTGCTTTAGCAAAAAAAGTAGCAGTTGCGAAATTTGATGAAACAATTGAGGTTCACATCAGAACCGGTTGTGACGGACGTCACGCAGAACAGCAGATTCGTGGTGCAGTTGTACTGCCTCATGGTACAGGTAAAACAGTTCGTGTGTTGGTTTTTGCAAAAGGAACCAAATTAGACGAGGCACAGGCTGCAGGAGCAGATTTTGTCGGCGGCGAAGAGCTGATTCCGAAAATCCAGAACGAAGGATGGCTTGACTTTGACGTAGTTGTTGCTACACCGGATATGATGGGTGTTGTTGGTCGTCTGGGACGTGTGCTCGGACCAAAAGGTTTAATGCCGAATCCAAAGGCAGGAACCGTTACCATGGACGTTACAAAAGCGATCAATGATATCAAGGCCGGTAAGATTGAATATAGATTAGACAAGAGCAATATTATCCATGTGCCAATTGGAAAAGCATCCTTTACAGATGAACAATTAGCGGACAACTTCCAAACTCTTATGGATGCGATCAACAAAGCGAAACCAAGCAGCTTGAAGGGACAGTACATTAAGAGCGTTACACTGGCTCCATCTATGGGACCTGGCGTAAAAGTAAATGTCATGAAAGTTACCGGTTAAATTTTGCTGATTGACATCGGATATAGATCATGCTATAATGCATGGCGTGTTATAAAGTAAAAAGCATATTGCCGAAGACAGCAGGCGCCCTGGGGCGTAATCGAAAGAGCCTGCCGAGGGAAAGATTGATATATTAATGGATCAGTACCTCTCTGTCTTTGGACAGAGAGGTTTTTTCTTAGAACGTGCCGTATGCTGGATAAAATAATAAAAGGAGGTGTACGATTCGTGGCAGCAGTAGTTGCAAGAGATAGTCCAATTACGATAATGATTGGTCCTACAA